>JBARAE010001004.1:0-2076 GCA_049791715.1 Micromonospora sp. | reverse complement strand
CACCTGCGCCAGGTGCGCGGCGACCAGGGCGGCTGCCGGCCGGTCCGCGACCGGCACGCCGGGGGAGAGCCGTACCCCGAACGCGGCGCAGCCCAGCCAGAGCACCGCCAACGCGGCGACCGCCCGGACGGTGCCGGTGTGGTGGCGTACCACCAGGCGGGCCAGGCGCAGCACCGCGAGCGTGACCAGAACGGGCAGCGCGACGGCGAGCAACAGCACGCCACCGGCGGCGCCGATCGCCCCGGCCCGGCCGACCGAGTCGGTGAGGAACCCGAACCCGTCGTCGGCGAGCGTCCAGTCGAGCAGCACGTCGAAGGGCCGGTCCCGGGCCACGAAGAACCCCGCGTCGAGCAGCTTGAGCACGGTCAGCAGGCCGAGCGCGAGCCCGAGCAACCCGGCCACCGGTCGGCGTACCCGGGCGGGAAGGACGAGCAGGAGCGCGGCGGCGATCACCCCCTCCAGCGGGATCCGGAGGAAGGCGGCGGCGGTGAGCCGGTCGAGCCGGTCCGGTACGACCAGCGCGGCCAGCACCAGCCCCGACGCCAGGACGGTGACCGTACCGGCGAGGAACCGCCGGCGGGTCGGCTCACCGCCCTCGGTGGCCCCGGCGTCGACAACTGGCCGGCGGAGGCGCGTGATGAGTGACAAGGCTGAGTCCTTCCCTGCGTTCCCTGGCCGCGGCGGCGGGCGGCGTCAGACCGGCTGGTGGACCGTCCATCGCGATGCCGGCTCGACGGGCACGGCGCGGGCGACGGCAGGGCGCCGGGTCGGGCGATGCCGCCAGAGCCAGGCGACGTCGTGGCCGAAGGACTCCACCAGCATCGCCAGCGCCCCCGCCACGACCGCGAGGGTCACCGCCGGGGGCAGCACGCCGGCCGCGGCGACGGTCAGCACCACGCCCTGCGCCGCGGCGACCACCTTGCGCCAGTACCGGGGCGGCAGCGAGCCCCGCATCCAGGGCAGCACCCAGCTCGCGGCGACGAAGGCGTACCGCATCGCACCGATGGCCAGCACCCAGGCACCGACGGACGGCGCGAGGTGGACGCTCAGCACCAGGATGAGGAACGCGTCGACCTCCATGTCGAACCGCGCGCCGAGGGCGCTCGCGGTGCCGGTGCGCCGGGCCACCCGACCGTCCACCGCGTCCAGTACCAGCGCCACGGCGGTCAGCGGGGCCAGCACCGCCGGTCGGCCCCCGGCGTCCACGGTCAGCGCCAGCACGCCGCCGACCAGGATCGCCCGGGTCAGGGTCACCCGGTCCGCCTGACCGAGCCCGGCCGCGCCCGCCGTCTGCAGGGCCCGGCGCAGCAGGCCGCAGAGGACCAGGCCGTACGCGAGTCCGGCCAGCCACCCCGCCGGGCCGAGGCGGACCGTGCCGGCGAGCCCGGCCAGCAGGACGATCTGGGCGGCCAGCCCGACCAATGGGCCATTTCGAACCGTGGACACCCTGCCTCCGTGTCTATGATCGACAACCCTGCTACTCAACACGGGAAATACGGCCGTCCGGTTCGATACGGATGCGGAAAAGAGGAAGCTTCGTGACCCGCGACGCCCGCGCCTTCTGGCTCCGCACCCCGGGCGACGGCGAGATCCGCCCGGTACGCCTGCCTGATCCGGGCCCCGGCGACGTCCTCGTCCGCACCCGCTTCTCCGGGGTCAGCCGGGGCACCGAGACGCTGGTCTTCGCCGGCCGGGTCCCCGCCGACCAGTACGCCACCATGCGCGCCCCGTTCCAGGAGGGTGACTTCCCCGCCCCGGTCAAGTACGGCTACCTCAACGTCGGCGTGGTCGAGCAGGGGCCGGACCGGCTGCGCGGGCGTACCGTCTTCTGCCTGCACCCGCACCAGACCGCGTACGTCGTGCCGGCCGACGCGGTGCTGCCCGTACCGGACGGGGTGCCGCCGGCCCGCGCCGTCCTCGCGGGCACGCTGGAGACCGCGGTGAACGCCCTCTGGGACGCCGCGCCGCTGGTCGGCGACCGGGTCACCGTGATCGGCGCCGGCATGGTCGGCTGCTGCGTCGCCGCCCTGCTCGCCCGCTTCCCCGGGGTCCGGGTGCAGCTGGTCGACGCCGACC
>JBARAE010001003.1:0-10470 GCA_049791715.1 Micromonospora sp. | reverse complement strand
CGGCTGCTGCTGCTCGGCGTCGGCGAGGGCGACGAGCACGCCTGGCGGACGGCGGGCGCCGCGCTGGCCCGGGCCGGCAAGGATGAGACGTACGTCACAATCGCGCTGCCCGGCGATGCGGCGGAGGCGCTGCGCGGCCTGGTCGAGGGGCTGCTGCTCGGGTCGTACCGGTTCCGGATGACCGAGGCGGGCCCGGCGCCCGCGTTGGCCGAAGTGGACGTCGTGGTGGACGACCCGGAGGCCCTCACTCCGACGCTGGAGGCGGCCCGCACCACGGCCGCGATGACCCGGCTGGCCCGGGACCTGACCAACACCCCCTCCTCGGTGAAGAACCCGCAGTGGTTCGCCGAACAGGTCCAGGCGGCCGTGGCCGACCAGCCGGACCTGCACCTGCGGGTCCGGGAGCCCGACGAGCTCGAGGCCGAGGGCTTCGGCGGCATCCTCGCCGTCGGCCGCGGCTCCGCCAGCGGTCCCCGCCTGGTGGAGCTGGACTGGCGGCCCGCCGACGCGCGGACCCACGTGGTGCTCGTCGGCAAGGGGATCACCTTCGACACCGGCGGCATCTCGATCAAGCCGGTGCCCGCCATGAAGCTGATGCGCAAGGACATGGCGGGCGGGGCCGCGGTTCTGGCCGCCACCCTGGGTGCGGCCGCCCTGCGGCTGCCGGTCCGGATCACCACGCTCGTGCCGTTGGCGGAGAACATGGTCAGCGGGTCGGCGTTCCGCCCCGGGGACGTCGTCCGCCACTACGGCGGCGTGACCAGCGAGACCACCAACTCCGACGCCGAGGGGCGGCTGGTGCTGGCCGACGCGATGGCGTACGCCCAGGAGCTCCGCCCGGACCTGCTGGTCGACCTCGCCACGCTGACCGGCGCGAACGCGGTGGCCCTCGGCAAGCGGCACGGCGCGCTCTACAGCGAGAACGACCAGCTCGCCGCCGACCTGCTGACCGCGATCGAGGCGGCCGGCGAGCACGCCTGGCGGATGCCGCTGCCCGCGGACTACGTCGAGTACCTCGGCAGCGACCTGGCCGACCTGCACAGCTCACCGGACCGGGGCGCCGGCTCGGTGGTCGCCGCGCTCTTCCTCCGCGAGTTCACCGGCGACCTGCGGGACCGCTGGGTGCACGTCGACATGTCCGCCCCCTCCTGGTCGGAGAACGACGAGGCCGAACTGACCCGGGGCGCGACGGGTTGGGGCGTACGCGGACTGCTGCGCTGGCTGGCGACGCTCTGACCGGACGGTCCGACCGCGCGCCCGACGGCGCGGGTCGGACCGCTCAGCACTTCACTGCGGCGAGCAGCCCGTGCCCGACCGGCAGCAGCGCGGGGATCCAGTGCTCCGACTCCCGGATCGCCTTGATCGTCTCGCGGATGGTCACCGTCTCGACGTCCCGGGCCGCCGGGTCGCCGATCCGACCGCCGGCCAGCGCGCCGTTGAGGGCGAGCACCCCGCCCGGACGCAGCAGCCGCAGCGCCGCCTCCACGCAGGCGGTGAAGCCCGTCGACTCGGCGTCGACGAAGACCAGGTCGTACGCGCCGTCGGCGAGGCGCGGCAGCACGTCGAGGGCCCGGCCGGTGATGATCCGGGTACGCCCCGACGGAAAGCCCGCCTCGACGAAGATCCGCCGCGCGATCCGCTGGTGTTCCACCTCCACGTCGATGGTGGTGAGCACCCCGTCGGCGCGCATGCCGCGCAGCAGCCACACCCCGCTGACCCCGGTGCCGGTGCCGATCTCCACCACCGCGCGGGCGTTCCCGGCGGCGGCGAGCAGTCGCAGCGCCGCGCCCGCCCCCGGAGTCACCGCCTCGACGCCCACCTCCACGGCGAGGCTGCGGGCGGTCCGGAGGACGAGATCCTCGCTGACGTACGACTCGGCGAACTGCAGGGCCTGGGCCGTCGAGCTGCCGGAACTGGCGACCGTGGCGATGGGACACCTCCGGGCGGCGGGAGTGGTGCAAGGGGCGGGTTGGCGGTATGAGCCTAGAGGCGGCCCGGAACGGGCGCAGCCGCGAGTCGGCTGCGGAACGATCACGGCCCGCAACTCGGGCCCGGTTCCCGGCATTCGTGCAATCCTGGACGGTATCCCGCGTGGTGTTGCCGCCGGTCGGCTCAGGTGCGGCGCGGGGCGCGGGACGGACTGGGAGGCACCGACGTGACCGACGGGTGGGACTGGCGCCGGCCCGGTGGAACTCCGGCACCGGCGGGACGGCCGGTGCCCGGGTCGCCGCCGTACGGCGCCGGGGGCGGCACGACTTCGCCCTGGTGGTCCGACGCGCTCACCGACCCCTGGCGAGACCCGTACGCCCCCGCCGCGGTCGTGGTCCCGGCGGCCCCTGGTGGTGGCGGTGAACCGGAGCCGGTCACCGACCCGGACGCCCCGGGCCGGCCGAAGCTCCGGCAGTTGCTGCTGATCCCGCTGATCACCGCGCTGCTCGCCGGTGCCCTCGGCGGCGCCCTGGGCTATGCCTTCGCGGTTCGCGGCAGTGCCGGCGGGGTGGCGCTCGGTGCCCGCCCCGTCGACCCGCCCGCCCTGGCCCAGCGGAAGCCCGAGTCACTCGCCGGCGTGGCCGAGCGGGTCCTGCCCAGCGTGGTGACCGTGCGGGTGAGCAGCCTCGGTGGCGTGAGCGAGGGCTCCGGCTTCATCGTCAGCGCCGACGGGCACGTGGTCACCAACGACCATGTGGTCTCGGGCGGCACCGGCAAGGCTTCGGTGATCTTCAACGACGGCACCTCGGCCGCGGCCACCATCGTGGGCCAGGACCCGGAGTCCGACATCGCGGTGATCAAGGTGGCGCGTACCGGCCTCAGGCCGGTGGAGTTCGGCGACTCCGACGCGCTGGCCGTGGGTGACCCGGTGCTCGCCATCGGCTCGCCGCTCTCGCTGGCCAACACGGTGACCGCCGGGATCGTGAGCGCCCTGGACCGGACCATGCAGGCCGGCGAGCCCGGTGGCCCGGTGCGCTACTACGCGGCGATCCAGACCGACGCGGCGGTCAACCACGGCAACTCCGGCGGCCCACTGGTCGATGCCGCCGGCCGGGTGGTCGGGGTGAACTCGACGATCAAGTCGCTGGTCGCCGACGGGCAGGAGGCCGGCAACATCGGCCTGGCCTTCGCCATCCCGATCAACCAGGCCAAGCGGGTGACCCAGGACATCATCGGCACCGGCAAGGCCCGTCGTACGGTGATCGGCGCCCAGGTGGGCGGCACCGGCGTGGCGAGCGGGGCCGGCGTACGCCTCAACGCGGTGGAGCCGTCCGGGCCGGCGGCCGCGGCCGGGCTGAAGGCCGGCGACGTCATCCTGCGGCTCAACGGCCGGCCGATGACCGAGCCGACGGACCTGGTCGCCCTGGTCCGCAAGTACGCGCCCGGCTCGGTGGTGACGGTCGAGTACCGGCGAGGGTCGAGCCGGCAGAACGCCTCGGTGACGCTCGCCGCAGATGCCAAGTGAGCACCGGTCACCCCCTCCCGGTCGGGCCTTCCACGTGCGTAGTCTTGCCCTGACAGGGACGAGGAGGCCGGAGTGCTCGAAAACCTGAACTGGTGGGAGATCGGCGCGCTGCTGCTCCTGGCGCTGCTGATCTTCGGGGACCGGCTGCCCAATGTGATCAACGACGGCCTGCGGATGGTTCGCAACCTGCGCTCGATGGCCCGCAACGCCACCGGCGACCTGAGCCGTGACCTGGGCACCGACATTCAGTTGGAAGACCTGCACCCCAAGGCGTTCATCCGGAAGCACCTGCTCAGCGAGGAGGACGAGCAGGCCATCCGGAAGCCGCTGCAGAGCATGTACGACAACCTGCGCTCGGACGTCACCGGCGTGCACAACGAGCTCAAGGACGTCGCCAACGCGGCGGACCTGCGGTCGAACGGCAACCGGCCGGGCACGGCCACCGGTGGCGGCGCGACCGCCCCGGCCCCGCGCCCCAGCTACGACGACGCCACCTGACGCCCGTCCCGCCCCAGGGCGCGGATACAGAGAATGAGTGGCCTTCCGGGCTCGGAAGGCCACTCATTCTCTGAATATGGGCGGATCGTGAGCGGGTGTGGAAGCCCCGCAGTGGGTCAGCGGCCGGCGGGCTTGAGGCCCAGCGGCTTGCCGAGCAGCGACTCGCGGCGGACCGCGAGCCGGTCGGCGACCTGGTTCAGCGCCTTGGCGGCCGGGGCGTCCGGCTCGGTCAGCACGATGGGGGTGCCGGCGTCGCCGCCCTCGCGGACCCGGGTGTCCATCGGGATCTGCCCGAGCACCGGCACCTGCGCACCGATGGTCCGGCTCAGGGACTCGGCGACCGCCTCGCCGCCGCCGGAGCCGAAGACCTCCATCCGGGAGCCGTCCGGCAGCTCCAGCCAGGACATGTTCTCGATGACGCCGACCACCCGCTGGTGGGTCTGCAGCGCGATTGCGCCGGCCCGTTCGGCCACCTCGGCGGCGGCCGTCTGCGGGGTGGTCACGACCAGGATCTCCGAGTTCGGCAGCAGTTGGGCCACCGAGATGGCGATGTCGCCGGTGCCCGGGGGCAGGTCCAGCAGGAGGACGTCCAGCTCACCCCAGTACACGTCGGCCAGGAACTGCTGCAGCGCCCGGTGCAGCATCGGGCCGCGCCACACCACGGCGGCGTTGCCCGGGGTGAACATGCCGATCGAGATGACCTTCACGCCATGCGATTGCGGCGGCATGATCATGTCCTCGACGCGGGTCGGGGCGCCCTCGGCGCCGAGCATCCGGGGCACCGAGTGGCCGTAGATGTCGGCGTCGACCACGCCGACCGACAGGCCACGGGCGGCCAGCGCGGCGGCCAGGTTCACCGTGACGCTGGACTTGCCGACACCGCCCTTGCCGCTGGCGACCGCGTACACCCGGGTGCGGGAGCCGGGCTGGGCGAACGGGATCACCGGCTCGGCGGTGGCGCCGCCGCCGCGCAGCTTCGACTGGAGCTCCTGGCGCTGCTCCGGGCTCATCACGCCGAACTCGATCTCGACGCCGGTCACGCCGGGAACGGCGGCGACGGCGGCGGTGATGTCGGTGCGCAGCTTGTCCTTCAGCGGGCAGCCGGCCACGGTGAGCAGCAGCTCGACGCGGACGACGCCGTCGTCGCCGACCTCGGCGGAGCGGACCATGCCGAGCTCGGTGATGGGCCGACGGATCTCCGGGTCGTTGACGGTGGCCAGGGCGGCCTGGATCGCGTCGGAGACGGTGCTGACGGGTGCTGACATGCCCGCAATGCTACGTCGGCGGTCATCCGCCACTGCGGCCAGCGGGGCCGGTGTGAGGGAATCGATGGCCGCTCGGGGGCTGGACGACCAGCGTCACGAAGTGGGACCATCGGGACGAACGCCGCACGCCTGGCCCCTTGAGGCGCGCGGCGTTCAGTATGCCCGGGGTCTCCGCCAGGCACCGCCGCCCCGCCGGCTCAGCGTTCGCGGTCGTCCCGGACGTAGTCGCCGTCGAGGTCGTCCCGGGGCTCGTCGAGCGGCTCCCCACCGCCGGACCGCTGGGGCGCCTTCTCCTGCTGACGGCGTTCCAGCCGCTGCTGCCGCCGCTGCGCCGCCTCGTCCAGCTCCTCGGCCAGCCGGGCCAGCTCCGAGCGGAGGAAGTCCCGGGTGGCGACCTCGCCCATCGCGATCCGCAACGCGGCGATCTCCCGCGCCAGGTACTCCGTGTCGGCCTTCTGCAGGGTGGCCCGCCGCCGATCCTCCTCCAGCGCCACCCGGTCCCGGTCCGCCTGCCGGTTCTGCGCGAGCAGGATCAGCGGCGCCGCGTACGAGGCCTGCAGGGAGAGGACCAGGGTCAGGAACGTGAACGTGTACGGGTCGAACTGCAGGTTCGGCGGGGCGAGGGTGTTCCACGCGAACCAGAGCGCGATCACCACCGTCATGTAGACGATGAAGTTCGCGGTGCCCATGCCGCGGGCGATCCCCTCGGACCACCGGCCGAAGGTCTCCTGGTCGATCCGGGGCAGCCGGACGCCCCGGGGCTCGCGCGGCTGGTCCAGCCGTTCGGCCCGTCGCTGGTCAGCCATCGGCGCCGTCCATGGTCTCGGTGGCGCCCGGGGCCGGAACGGCGTCCCGATCCCGCCAGTCGCGGGGCAGCGAGTGGTCCAGCACGTCGTCCACGGTGACCGCACCGACAAGCCGGTTGTTACGGTCCACCACCGGCATGGCGACCAGGTCGTAGGTGGCCATCCGTCGGGTGATCTCCGGCAGCGGAGTGGTCGGCCGCAGCGGATCGATGTCGTTGACCACCACCCCGCCGAGCAGGTCGGCCGGCGGCTCGCGGAGCAGCCGCTGGAAGTGCACCATGCCCAGGTAGCGGCCGGTCGGGGTGGTCATCGGCGCCCGGGTCACGAACACCTGCGCGGCCACGGCCGGGGAGAGCTGCTCCTCCCGGATCCGGGCCAGCGCCTCGGCCACGGTGGCGTCCGGCGGCAGGATCACCGGCTCGGAGGTCATCACGCTGCCTGCGGTGCCTGACGCGTACCGCAGCAGCTGCCGGACCGGATCGGCCTCGTCCGGCTCCATCAGGTCGAGCAGCACGTCCTGCTCGGGCGGGGGCAGCTCGTTGAGCAGGTCGGCGGCGTCGTCCGGGTCCATCTCCTCCAGCACGTCGGCGGCGCGTTCCCGGTCCAGCGCGGCGAGGATCTCCACCTGGTCGTGCTCCGGCAGCTCGCTGAGCACGTCGGCGAGGCGTACGTCGTCCAGCGCCGCGGCGACCTCGTTGCGCCGGGCGTCGGGCAGGTCCTGCAGGGCGTTGGCCAGGTCGGCGGGGCGCATGTCCTCCAGGACGGCGAGCAGATTGGCCGTACCCCGGTTGGCGGCGATGTCGCTCAGGCCGCGTACCCGGTCCCACTCGACCTGGTGCAGGTGGCCGCGGCGGGTGAGCCGGCCGGTCTGCTCGCGGACCGCGACCCGGGTCAGTGACCACTCGCCACCCCGGGCGCACTCCATGGCCACGTCGACGACCGTGCCCGCCTGGCCGCCCTCCAGCTGCACCCGCCGGTCCAGCAGCTCCTGGAGCACCAGCAGCTCGTTCGGGCGCTTCTCGAAACGGCGCAGGTTGAGGGTGCCGCTGCCCAGCACCACCGCGTCGGCCTCGATGGAGGTGATCCGGTTGATGGAGAGGAAGATCCGCCGGCGCATCGGCATCTCGGCGACCAGCCCGACCACCTCGGGCGGCCGCTGGGTCTGCCGGAGCCGCCCCACGGCGTCGCGGACCCGCCCCACCTGGTCGCCGTTCGGGTCGAAGACGGCGACTCCGGCGAGCCGTGCGATGTAGACCCGGTTCGGCGTGCTCACGGGCACCAGCCTAAGCGCCTAGTGTTTATCAACATGTCGACCTTGGCCTACGAGATCGTGGACGTCTTCACCGACCGCCCGTTCGCCGGCAACCCGCTGGCCGTGGTTTTCGGCGCCGAACGGCTTGCCACCGAACAGATGCAGGCGCTCGCGCTGGAGTTCAACCTGTCCGAGACGGTGTTCGTGCTGTCGCCCACGCAGGTCGGCGCCACCTACCGGGCACGGATCTTCACCCCGGCCGAGGAACTGCCGTTCGCGGGCCACCCCAGCGTCGGGGCCGCGGTCACCGCGAGCCGGCGGGGGATGTTCGGTGTCGGCAGGGTCACCCAGGAGTGCGGGGCCGGGGTCCTGCCCATCGAGGTGACGGAGACCGGCGCGGTGCTGACCGGCGGCACGCCCACCCTCGGTCCGGAGCTCGACCCGGAGCCGCTGCTGGAGATGGCCGGCCTCACCGCCGCCGACCACGCCGGCCCGGCGCCGCGGGTCGCCGGCTGCGGACTGGAGTTCCCCTACCTTCCGGTACGCCCCGACGCGGTGGCCCGGGCCCGGGTGAACGCGGCGGCGGCGGAGCGGTACGGCGTGGAGCACGTCAGCGTCTTCTCCTGGGACGCCGCCACGCAAACCGCGCACGCCCGCGTCTTCGTACCGGGGCTCGGGGTGCCGGAGGATCCAGCGACCGGTTCCGCCGCCCTCGGGCTCGGCGTGTGGCTGGTCGCCAGCGGGCTGCTCCCCGGTGAGGGGCGCTCGGAGTACGCGGTCCGCCAGGGCGTCGAGATCAAGCGCCCGTCCTCGCTGGCCTGCACGGTCACCGCGGCGGGCGGGGTGGCGGTCGGGGCGACGGTGGCCGGCCATGTGATGTCCGTCGCCCGCGGCGAGATCGCCGTCCCACCCTTCGTCGGCTGACGAGCGGATTCGTCGTGCCGCGTCCGCTCGCGCGGGCCGCGCGGGATGCGGGAGGATGCCGGGGTGACTGACGAGGTGGAGGAGCGCGTCACCACGCCGCTGGTGGACGAGGCGATCAAGAAGGCGGCCGTCGCCTGGGTGGCGGTGGCCGACGGGCCCGCGTATGCGCTGTGGTGCCTGCCCCTCGACGGCGCGCTCGTCGTGGTCACCGGGCCCGGCGAGCAGTCCGCGCCCGGTCTGGCGGACGCCACCGAGGCCCAGGTGAGCCTCCGCGGCGACCACGGCGGCCGGATCGTCACCTGGCCCGCCCGGGTCACCCGGCTGATGCCGGGCACCGAGGAGTGGACGACCGCCGCGCCCCTGGTCGCCGCGAAGCGGCTGAACGCCTCCGGGCCGACGGCCGCCCTGGTCGAGCGGTGGGCGGCCGAGGGCTGCGCGCTGAACCGGCTGGACCCCGCAGGCACCCCCGCCTCCGGCGCGGACCTGCCGGCGGAATCGCTGGCGGAGCCGCCCCGGGACGCCCCGGTGGTTCGGGCCACCCGCAAGCCGTTCCGGCTGCACCGGGTCCGCCGCCGCTGATCCGCCCGACTCGCGGCAGCCCGGGCGCCGTTCAGCCGGTCCCGCTGCCGACCGGTTCCCCCGTCCGGTCGACGAGCCCGACGACCTCGGTGAGCGAGTCCAGCACCGGCCCCTCCCACCCCTGCTCGGCGTTGAAGACCATGTGCTCGACCAGATCCGGGGCGGCCAGCCGGACCGCCGTCAGCCCCGCCCGCTCGGCGCCGGTGAGCTCGTGGCTGCCCCCGTCGCCGACGTAGAGGCAGTCTGCCGGGGCCAGCCCCAACCGCCCGCACGCCGCCAGGTAGAGCGTCGGGTCCGGCTTGCAGCGCCCCACCTGCACGGAGAAGACCCGTACGTCGAGCAGCGGGGCGACCGCCAGTTGCGGCAGGAACGCCGGCAGCTCGTGGGTGCAGTCGCTGATCAGCCCGGTGCGTACGCCCCGCTGACGCAGCGTCGCCAGCACCGGCGCCGCCTCGGGGCGCAGCCGGGTGTCGGCGCGCACGGCCCGGTTGCGGGCGGCGACGGCGGCGCGTACCGCGTCGTCGGAGGGGTGGACCCCGGCCTGGGCGCACACCCACCGCAGGGTCGCCTCGGCGCTGCCGAGCAGGCCGCTGGCCCGCTGGTAGTAGGTGCGGTCGAGCACGTCCATCAGGGTGTCGCTCGGGCAGCCGAGCAACTCGGCAGTCCACTCGTGGGCCGGCCCGCGCTGGACGGAACGGGTCAGCGTCCCGAAGAAGTCGAACAGCACCGCCTGGTACCTGGGCATGGGGGGAGCGCCTCCGGGCGTCGAGGGGTCGCCGGCGCGGACCGCATGAGCGTAACCGAGCGCTGACGGTCCGTGCTGACCCTGCTCATGTGAGGATTGCTCTCCGTGTCGTCCGTTCCGCACCGCCCACCCCTGGACCCGCTGACCGTCGGTGTCGTCGTGGTCGCCGTCGCGGCCGTCTCGTCCTCCGCCCCGCTGGTCGCCTTCGCCGCCGCGCCCGCCCTGGCCATCGCGTTCTGGCGGAACGTGCTCTCGGTCGCCGTGCTGGGGCCGGTCTCGCTGGCCCGGCGCCGGGCCGAGTTCCGCGCGCTGACGGTCGGCGCAGGCCGGCGGGAGGGCTTCTACTGCGTACTGTCCGGGGTGGCCCTGGCCGCGCACTTCGCGACCTGGATGCCGAGCGCGCAGCTCACCTCGGTGGCCGCCGCCACCGCGCTGGGCGCCACCCAGCCGGTCTGGCAGGGGCTGATCGCCCGCTGGCAGGGGCGGCGGCTGCCGGTGGCGGTGTGGGCGGGCATCGCGGTGGCGGTGCTCGGCGCGGTGCTCGCCACCGGTGCGGACTTCACCGCCTCCGGCCGCGCCTTCGCCGGTGACCTGCTCGCCGTCACGGGCGGCATGTTCGTCGCCGTCTACACCGCCTTCGGGGAGCGGGCCCGGGCCACCATCAGCACCACCACCTACACCACCATCTGCTACGGCGTCTGCGCCGCGATCCTGCTGGTGGTCTGCCTGCTCGGCGGGGTACGCCTGCACGGCTACGACGGCGGCACCTGGCTCGCCATCCTCGCCCTGGTCGCCGGTGCCCAACTGCTCGGTCACTCGATGTTCAACTACGCGCTGCGCCGGATCTCCGCCACCACGGTCAGCGTGCTGATCCTGCTGGAGGCGCCCGGTGCGGCGCTGATCGCCTGGGCCTGGCTGGGCCAGCTGCCGCGCGCCCTCGCCCTGCC
>JBARAE010001002.1:0-2354 GCA_049791715.1 Micromonospora sp. | reverse complement strand
GGCGGCGGCGGTGGACGCCGGCGGCGGCTCCGGCTTCGCCGCGGTGAGCGTGCCGATCGCGGCGGTCCGGCTCGCTCAGGGCGTCGGGCGGCTGATCCGGGCCACCGGCGACCGGGGCGTCGTCGCGGTGCTCGACTCCCGGCTGGAGACCGCCCGCGGGTACGGCCCGTTCCTGCGCCGCTCGCTCCCGCCGTTCTGGTACACCACCCGGTCGGACGTGGCCCGGGGCGCGCTGGAGCGCCTCGGGAAGAGCTGACCGACGTCAGGGCGACTGCGAGGCGACCACCACCGCGTCCGGCGGGGTCTCCGGCACCGTGCGGGCGGCGAGGCGGCGGACCGCCGTGTTGAGCACGGCGATCAGCGGCACCGCGACCAGGGCGCCGGCGATCCCGGCGAGGACCACGCCGGCGGCGATGCCGATGATCACGGCGAGCGGGTGGATGGCCACCGCCCGGCCCATGATCAGCGGCTGGAGCACGTGCCCCTCCAACTGCTGTACGCCGATCACCACGCCGAGGATGATCAAGGCCTTGACCAGGCCGCTGTCCACGAGCGCCACCAGCACCGCCACGACGCCGGACAGGGCTGCCCCGACGATGGGGATGAACGCCCCCAGGAAGACCAGCGCGGCCAGCGGGAAGGCGAACGGGATGTGGAAGATGACCAGGAAGATGCCGATGCCGACCGCGTCGATGAACGCCACCAGCACGGTGGCCCGCACGTACGCGCCCAGCGTCGCCCAGGACGCCCGGCCGGCGTCGTCGACCTTCCACCGGGCGGCCACCGGCAGCAGCCGGACCAGGAACCGCCAGATCTGCTTGCCGTCGCGGAGGAAGAAGAAGGTGGCGAAGAGCACCAGGATGGTGCCGGTCAGCACCTCGGCCAGGGTGGCGGCGGTGGACAGCGCCCCGGTGGTGAACGTCTTGGTGTTGCCGTTGATCCAGCCCTGCGCCTCGTCGATGTAGCGGTTGAGCTGACTGTCGGAGAGGTGCAGCGGGCCGGTCTTGAGCCAGTTCTGGATCTGCCGGACGCCCTGCGACGACTTGTCGCTCAGCTCGGGCACACCCTGGATGAACTCGTTCACCACCAGGGTGAGCGTGCCGATCACCGCGGCCAGACCCCCGACCAGCACCACCCCGGTCGCCAACGACCTCGGGAAGCGGGCCCTGAGCAGCCAGCCGACCGCCGGAGCGAGCAGCGCGGAGAGCAGCAGCGCGACCGCCACCGGGATGATCACGATCCGGATGGTGCCGACGATCCGCAGCAGCGCCCAGGCCACCAGGCCGATCACGATCAGCCGCCACGACCACGCGGCGGCGATCCGGAGCGCGTGCGGCACGTCGGCGTCGTCCCGGCTGGAGGTCGAGGTGTGGAGCGCGGCGGGCTGCTCCACACCGACCACCGTCGCCGACGAGGGCGCCGCGGGACCGGGCGCAGCGGGCGAGGCCACTCCGGACTCCTCCGACGGGTCGGTGTCCTCGACCCGGCCCGCGCGCACCGACTCGCGTCCGGATTCGTACGCACGGCGGAGCCGTCCGCGTACCCGCTCGAAGCGGCTCAAGCGCACCTCCTGCAGAATGGTCCGCCCACGACACACAAGGGGGGGACAGGATACGACTGTCCGCCCCACCGTAGGGCGGTTCCGCCACACATTGCCCCCGGCGGTCTGGCCGTAACCACCGGCCGGGGCGCACCGGGCGACCGGGTACCGTCTGCGCGTGACCGCCGACCAGAACATCGACTCCGGCCTGCCGATCCGTCTGCTGCACGACCGCGTGCTGGTGCGCACCGAGGGCAGCGAGGGTGAGCGTCGCTCCACCGCCGGCATCGTGATCCCGGCCACCGCGGCGGTGGGCAAACGCCTGGCCTGGGCGACCGCGGTGGGTGTGGGCCCGCACGTCCGCTCGATCGTCTCCGGCGACCGGGTGCTCTTCGACCCCGACGACCGCTCCGAGGTCGAGCTGCACGGCCGGGCGTACGTCCTGCTGCGCGAGCGCGACGTGCACGCCGTCGCCGCCGAGCGGGTGGAGAGCGAGCCCACCGGCTCCACCGGTCTCTACCTCTAGGCGCGCCCAGCCTCCCACCGGCCGCGCCGTTTGGGTTCTCCCTCCCGGGGAAGCCAGCGCCGACCCGGGCCCTGGGGAGGGATGATGCCGGAACTCCTGAGGAAGCTGCTGTTCTGGGGCTTCATCGCGTTCCTGATCTTCTTTATGGCGTTTCGGCCGGACGGCGCGGCACAGATGTTCAAGGCCGTCGGCGCGGCCCTGATGGCGATCTTCCAGGGCCTCGGCGACTTCCTGACCGGCCTGATGACCTGACCCCGGTGAAACCCGGCGCGATCAACGCGCCGGGCG
>JBARAE010001001.1:0-2934 GCA_049791715.1 Micromonospora sp. | reverse complement strand
GCGCCAGGGCGAGCACGTCGGCGACGTCGGCGAGGGTGTGGATGGTCAGCGCCTCGCGAACCTCGGTGGGCAGGTCGTCCAGGTCCGGCTCGTTGCGCTTCGGGATGATCACCTCGGTCAGGCCGGCCCGGTGCGCGGCGAGCAGCTTCTGCTTCACCCCGCCGATGGGCAGCACCCGACCCGACAGGGTCACCTCGCCGGTCATCCCGAACTCGGGGCGGACCGGCCGGCCGGTCACCAGGGAGGCCAGCGCGGTCACCATGGTGATGCCGGCGCTGGGGCCGTCCTTGGGCACCGCGCCCGCCGGGAAGTGCACGTGGATCCGCCGCCCGGCGAGGGCGTTCGGATCGATGCCGAGGCGTCGCCCGTTGGAGCGCAGGTACGACAGCGCGATGTGCGCCGACTCCTTCATCACGTCGCCGAGCTGCCCGGTGAGGGTCAGCCCCGGCTCGCCCTCCATGCTGGTGGCCTCGATGAAGAGCACGTCGCCCCCGGCGCCGGTGACCGCCAGGCCGGTGGCCACGCCGGGCACCGCCGTCCGCTCGGCCGACTCCGGGGTGAACCTGGGCCGGCCCAGGTAGCGGGCGAGGTTGTCGGCGTCGACCCGGACCGGGGTGGGGTCGGACGCCAGCGCGACGGCGACCTTGCGCAGGATCTTCGCCAGGGCCCGTTCGAGCTGCCGGACGCCGGCCTCCCGGGTGTACTCCCCCGCGATCCGGGCCAGCGCCCCGTCGGCGATGGTCACCTCGTCGACGGTCAGCCCGGCCCGCTCCCGCTGACGTGGCAGCAGGTGGTCGCGGGCGATCGCCACCTTCTCGTCCTCGGTGTAGCCGTCCAGGGTGACCAGCTCCATCCGGTCCAGCAGCGGGCCGGGGATGGTCTCCACCACGTTGGCCGTGGCCAGGAAGAGCACGTCGGACAGGTCGAGGTCGACCTCCAGGTAGTGGTCCCGGAAAGTGTGGTTCTGCGCCGGGTCGAGCACCTCGAGCAGGGCGGCGGCCGGGTCGCCGGAGTAGCCGACGGCCAGCTTGTCGACCTCGTCGAGGAGCACGACCGGGTTCATCGAGCCGGCCTCGCGCAGGGCGCGCACGATCCGGCCGGGCAGCGCGCCGACGTAGGTGCGCCGGTGGCCGCGGATCTCCGCCTCGTCGCGGACACCGCCGAGGGAGACCCGGACGAAGGTGCGGCCCAGCGCCCGGGCGATCGACTCGCCGAGGCTGGTCTTGCCGACACCGGGCGGGCCGGCGAGGGCGAGCACCGCACCGGAGCCCCGACCGCCCACCACGCCGAGGTTGCGCTCGGCCCGGCGGTTGCGCACCGCGAGGTACTCCAGGATGCGGTCCTTCACGTCACCCAGACCGGCGTGGTCGGCGTCGAGCACCGCGCGGGCGGCGGCCAGGTCGGTGTTGTCCTCGGTACGCGCGGTCCACGGCATCTCGAGGACAGTGTCGAGCCAGGTACGGATCCAGCCCGCCTCCGGGGAGGCGTCGCTGGCCCGCTCCAGCTTGCCGACCTCACGCAGGGCCGCCTCGCGGACCTTGTCGGGCAGGTCGGCGCTCTCCACCCGGCTGCGGTAGTCGGCGGAACCGTCCGGCTCGTCCTCGCCGAGCTCCTTGCGGATGGCGGCGAGCTGCTGGCGGAGCAGGAACTCCCGCTGGGACTTCTCCAGCCCCTCCCGCACGTCGGTGTTGATCCGCTCGGTGACCTCCTGCTCGGCGAGGTGGTCCTTCACCCAACCGACGAGGAGCTCGAGCCGGGCGGTGACGTCCGGCGCGGCGAGCAGTTCGGTCTTCTGCGCCAGGCTGAGCCAGGGCGCGTAGCCGGCCGCGTCGGCCAGCTCGGAGAGGTCGGTCATCCGCTCCATGGCGTCGATGACCTGCCACGCGCCGCGCTGCTGGAGGACCGCGGTCATCAGCGCGCGGTACTCGCGGGCCAGTTCCCGGGCCTTACCGGCCGGGGCGGGCTCGTCGATCTCGGTCGCCTCGACCCAGAGGGCGGCACCGGGGCCGGGGACGCCCGAGCCGATCCGGGCGCGGGACAGGCCGCGGATGACGGCGGCCGGTTCGCCGCTGGGCAGCCGGCCGACCTTCTCGATGGTGGCGATCGTGCCGACGGAGCCGTACTCGCCGTCGAGACGGGGTACGGCGAGGAGCGTCTTGTCGCCGGTGGCGCGGGCCGCGTCGACGGCGGCCTGGGTGGTCGGGTCGAGGGTCACCGGAATGACCATGCCCGGCAGCAGGACGGCGTCGGTCAGTGGAAGTACCGGAAGAGTTGCCATCGAACACCTGCTATCGCGTTGGGTTGAGCGTGACAGGCTCAAGTCACAAACCGTTCCCCTTGTTCCTGACTGTGACCCAGGCCACTCGGCTCCAAGCCCGACCGGCCGCCCCGGCCGCCCACCTCCCGTTCGGCAACACGATTCCGAGCAGGGATTTGCGACCCGCCGAATGGCGAACGGCCGGTATTGTTGCGATTTCGGCGGGCGGTACGCCAAACTCTTAGCCACACCCCGCCCGAGACCAGGGAGCAATGGCGATGGCAAGGAAAGTAATCACCGTTCTGACCGACGACCTCGACGGCGGAAAGGCCGATCGGACCGTCGAGTTCAGCCTGGACGGCGTGGCGTACACCATCGACGTCTCCGACGAGAACGCCGGCGTCCTGCGCAAGACCCTGGACCCGTACATCAGCGCTGGCAGGCGGATCGGGCGTGGGCCCGTCGACACGGGCCGGGCGACCCGGCAGGCCGGCCGGCCGGCCACCTCGGGAATGGACCGCGAGCAGAACCGGGCGATCCGGGAATGGGCGTCCAGGAACGGCTACGAGATTTCCGAGCGGGGCCGCATCCCGGTCTCCGTGGTGGAGGCGTACAAGAACCGCTGAACCGTCCGAGATCACCTTCGGGCACGCCGGGGTCACGCTGAGAAATCAGCG
>JBARAE010001000.1:0-2001 GCA_049791715.1 Micromonospora sp. | reverse complement strand
GCCGCTCGCAGAGCCGGGCCCGGCTGGAGCGAGGTGACCCCGGCCAGCGCATCGCGGGCGCCTGGCGGGAGGTGACGGACGCGCTGCGGCTGGCCGGTCGACCGATCGGCGACGACCTGACCGCCGGCGAGGTCGCCGAACGGGCGGCCAGGGTAATTGTCGAGGCGCGGGCGACGGCGGCCGGCCACGGGCCAACGAGGACGGCCGAGGCCCGAGCGGTGGTGGGCAGCGAGGGGACGAGCCCGCTCGCCGGGGACGCGGCGCAGCTGACCGTCGACGGGCCGGACCCGCCAGCCGCCGATGTGACGGAGCTGGCCGGCTTGCTCAACCGGGTCGCCTTCGCCCCGGGTACCGCAACGCCGGAGCAGGCGGAGCGGGCGGCGGTCGTGGCCGACGGGTACGTCTCGGCGCTGCGCGCGGCCCGGCCGTGGTGGCGGCGGCTGCTCTGGTCGGTACACCCCGGTCCGCTGCACTGGCGCCGCTGAAGTGGCGGGTGGATGCGACGGGGCCGGCCTGACGGGACGGCCTTGCGAGGGCGGCCGGGGTGGCTACCGCGTCCTACCGTGAGGGGCATGTCCATGATGGTCTGGCTCCTCGTCGCGGTGCCGGTGGCCCTCGGTGTCGCGGGGGCGGCGACGGCCGGTGTGGTGGTGCGGGCCCGCCGACGCCGGCCGCTGAGCCGACAGGAGACGCTGGTTGAGGCGGCGAAGGCGGCCCGGGAGCTGCGCCGCTCCGGTCCCCGACGGCACCGCGACACCTTCGAGCGCGGTCACGGCGTTCCCGATCGCCACTCCGCGGCGATCCTGGAGAACAGCGTCTACGGCGATGCGGCCGACTTCGGCCCCGGTGGGAGCGACGGGGGCGGTGGGAGCGACGGAAGTGGCGGCTCCTACTGATCGGCGGCCCGCAGCCGGCGAACCAGCTTGCGCAACCCGGCCTGCCAGCCGTCCGGGTCCTCGGCGCGCCGGCGGGTGTACCCCGCGACCTCGGGGTGGGGCAGGATCAGGAACCGTTCCTCGGCCAGTCCGGCGACGGCGGCGTCGGCAACCTGGTCGGGCGTGAGCACCGCACCGGAGGCGGCGATCACCCGCGCGCCGAGGTGACCGGCGGCCAGCCCGTCGGCGAGCATCGGGGTGTCCACGCCCTGGGGGCAGAGCGCGCTGACCCGGACGCCGGCATCCCGGTACGTGATGGCGAGCCATTCGGCGAAGCCGACCGCGGCGTGCTTGGTCGCGGTGTACGGCGCGTCGCCGACGGCGGTGAGGACGCCCGCCGCCGAGCAGGTCATCATCAGGTACCCCTGACCGCGCTGGAGCATGGCGGGCAGCACGGCCCGGGCGGCGTAGACGTGGGCGAGGACGTTCACCCGCCAGGACCGGTCCCAGTCGGCGTCGGGGGCCTCGACCCCACCGCCGGTGGCCACCCCCGCGTTGGCGCAGAAGAGGTCGATCCGGCCGTACCGCCGCTCGGTCTCCTCGACCAGGGTGCGGACCTGGCGTTCGTCGGTGACGTCCACGCCGACGGCGTGCGCGACGGGGCCGATGGCGTCGGCCACCGCGCGGACGGCGTCGGCGTCCACGTCGGCGAGGACAACGGCGGCTGCACCCTCGGCCACGAACCGGCGGCCCAGCGCCGACCCGATACCGCCCGCCCCGCCGGTGATGACGGCCACCCGGTCGGTCAGGTACATGTCAGCTTCCCTCCGCGATGCCGAGTCGGGGGATCAGCGTGGCCAGCGCGGTGGCGCCCCCGGCCGCCAGCTCCGGGGTCGGCAGCAGCGCCATCACCGGTACGTCAACCCCGGCCTCGGCGTACCGCCGGACCTGCGCCACGCACTGCTCGGGCGACCCGTGCAGCACCAGCGCGTCGACCACCTCGTCCGGTACGGCGGCGGCGGCGCCCCGCCGGTCTCCGGCCGCCCAGGCGTCCCACATCGGCCCCAGCACGGTGTCCCGGCCGAGCCAACGGTGGAAGGCCGCGTACGCGGGGACGGTGAGGTAC
>JBARAE010000999.1:0-7178 GCA_049791715.1 Micromonospora sp. | reverse complement strand
GTACCGCCCCGTCGACCGCACGCGGGGTGGTCGACCGGTGTCAGCTCAGCGGGAGGTGGGACCGGTCGGGCCGGGCGCGTCGACCGCAGGGCCGGTGGGGCGGTCGGTCGGGGCCTCGGTGGTGGGACCGGACGGTGAGCGCTCCGGTCGGCCGGTCACCCGGTCGGTCGGCTCCCCACCGGGCCGGTCGGACGCCGTCGTCGACGGCTCACCCTTGCCCCGCCCGTCGAGCAGGCGGTCGCAGTAGCCCGGCACCTTCTCCCGCCCGTCGGCGGCCGAGACCAGCTCCGCGAAGCGCGGCGTCTCCAGCGCCCGGCGCCGGTTCTCGTTGGCCTCCGCCCGGTACGCGGTGCAGAGCCCGATCAGCGAGGGCGAGTCGGTCGGCCGGCCGGAGGTGCCGGCGGTCGGCGTGGCTGACGGATCGGGGCCGGCGGTCGGCGACGGGTGACCGCCGGCGGTGGCACCCGGTGTGGCGTCGTCGCCGGCGCCGCCGAGGGAACCGGGAAGCGTCCCGGTCGCGGCCGCCAGCGCTACGCCGCCGGTCGCGGTGAGGAGCAGGGCGGCCAGGGCGACCTTCGCGCTGAGAAGGCCGGCGAGGATCCGCCGCTGGGGGCGAGATGCCGCCACCGGCAGCAGGCCCGCCCGCGCCATTCGGAACGCTCGCAGGGCGGCCGCCTCGCCGGTGAGCTCGTGCGGACGCGGGGCGGCGCGGACAGCGGTGAGGAGTCGGACGAGCGCCTCCGGACCGTGCTGCGGGTCGACGACGGGACCGACGAGCAGTCGCTCGACGGTCTCCTGGTCCATGCGGTGTGCGTTCATCTCGTGTCCCTCAGCGCCGTCGCGGGCCACGACGTCACATCGGAACCCGTGTCCGCGCCCGATCGAGCAGGTGAGCTCGATCACCCACCCGCACGCCGGCGGGTCAGCCGCCTTGCCTGTGGGGCCGAACGCCGCCTCCACACCGGAGTCGCGGGCCGCCCAGCGGTTGCCGATTCGCCGGGATGGGGGTGAACTGAATTACATGGGTGTAATTAAAGTGGGAACGTCCTCCTGGGCCGATCAGATGCTGGTCCGCTCCGGCTGGTACCCGCGCTCGGTCAACACCCCCGCCGGGCGGCTCGGCTGGTACGCCGAGCGGTTCGGACTCGTCGAGGTGGACACGTCGTACTACGCCGTCCCGCTGCCGGAGATCACCGAGGGCTGGGTGGCGGCGACCTCGCCGGGCTTCACCTTCGACGTCAAGGCGTTCCGCCTCTTCACCGGCCACCACACGCCGGTCGCGGCGCTGCCCGCGGACCTGCGGCCGGCCGGCGCTCAGGGTCGGATCCGCTGGCGGGACCTGCCCGACGAGACGTACGACGAGCTCTGGGACCGGTTCCGGGCCGCGCTCGCGCCGATCGCGGCGGCCGACCGGCTCGGCGCCGTGCTGCTCCAGTTCCCGCCCTGGCTGGCCCACGGCGCGGCGGCCAAGCGCCGGATCGTCGAGCTGGCGCGGCGCTGCCGGCCCTGGCGGGTCAGCGTGGAACTGCGCCACGCCTCCTGGTTCACCGACGAGAACGTCGTCGACACCGTCACCTTCCTCCGCGAGCACGGACTCAGCTACGTCTGCGTCGACATGCCGCAGGGGCACGCCTCGTCGGTGCCGCCGATCCTGGTCGCCACCGCCGATCTCGCCGTGGTCCGGTTCCACGGCCACAGCACCGCCTGGGAGAGCGGCGACAAGCAGGAGAAGTTCCGCTACGCGTACGGCGAGGAGGAGCTGCGCTGCTGGTCGGGGCTGCTCGCGGAGCTGGCCGGACAGTGCGCCGAGCTGCACGTGCTGATGAACAACTGCTGCGGTGACCAGGCCCAACGGGACGCGGCCCGGCTGGCGGAGCTGCTGGGCGTCGAGCCCGCCCGGGAGCCTGCCCCGGCCGTCTCCTGACGCCGCCCGGAGGTTTTCCCCGATGCCGTCCGGGTACCGGCGGTGCCGAGGGACCGAGGCGAGGGGGAACGTGTGAGCGAGCGGAACCAGGCGATGAGCGCGGCGCCGGACGACCGTGACCCGCGGGAGACCCGGGAGGCCGAGGAGGCGCACGGCGGCAGCATGGCACCGGGGCTGGTGGACGACACCGGGCACCCCCTGGCCGAGCCGCCCTCCGCGGCCGTCCCCGAGCCGCCCGCGACGGAGGCCGAGCAGGAGCCGTCCGCGATGGGGACGCCGGGGGAGGACGGCACCGGCTCCTGACCGGTGAGACGACGGACGCCCGGAGCGGAGGTACCCGCCCCGGGCGTCCTGCCGTCAGCGGACGCCGATCAGTTTCTGCAGCTCCTGCCGGCCGGGATCAACGGCCGGCACCCGAACCGGCCCGGCGCTGCGGGCGGACGCGCCCGCGGGAACCGGCTGCGGCACCGGGTCACACCGTACGTCCGAGCGGCGCCCGCCGACCCGGGCCGGCATCGCGCCGGTCGCCAGGTACGCGGCGATCCTGTCGTCCACGCACGCCACCCCGCTCAGCGAACCGGAGTGGGTGCTGCCACCGACCCCCTCGACCAGCACCGCCTTCGGGAACCGGCTGCGTACCTCCAGCGCCCCTGGGTACGGGGTGGCCGCGTCGAGGGTCTCGTTGATCAGCAGGATGCCGCCGACGGTGCGACCGTCGACCCGCACGGGTTTGCCGGCCGCGCCACCCCACCAGCGGCAGGGCGCGTTGAACCAGGCGTTGCCCCACGTCTCGAAGGGTGCCCGGGCGAAGGTCTTCCAGTTGTCGACCCGCCACCTCTGCCAGCTCTTCGGCCACTGCACGTCGGTGCACTGCACCCCGAGGTAGACGGCGAAGCCGTTGTCCGCCCCGGGACCCTGCGGGTTGGAGCTGTCGTAGAGGGCCTTGAGGGCCTGCCAGTCGCCCCCGTGGACCCAGCCGGCGAAGGCCTGCGCGACCTCCTCCCAGCCGAAGACGTAGTAGCCGGCCTGGAGGAAGACGTCGGTCCACTCGTCCGGGCCGATCACCCCGCCGGCCGGCTTCTTCAGCAGCTTGAGCTGCTCGGCGTAGAAGCGCCGCTCGACCTCACGGCCCGTCTTCCCCAGGTGGTAGACGCTGTCGTGGCGGGCGACCCAGTCGAAGTAGATCCCGATGGTGCGGTCGAACGCGATGTCCTGGTCCAGGTTCGCCTGGTACCAGACGTTGCGCGGGTCGACGTTGCCGTCCAGCACCATCCGGCGCACCCGCTGCGGATAGAGCGTGGCGTAGACCTGGCCCAGGTACGTGCCGTACGAGAAGCCGTAGTAGTTGATCCGGTCCTGGCCGAGCGCCTTGCGGATGCTCTCCATGTCCTGGACCGTGTCGGTCGTCCTGAGGTGGTCGAGCAGCTCGCCACCGGCCGCGGCGCACGCCCGCGCATAACCCTCGGAGCGCTTCAGCCACGTCCGCTCCAGGTTCGGCGTCGCCGGCACGTAGAAGGGCCGGTCGTAGCCGAAGTAGCCGCCGTCACAGGCCAGTGCGGGCTGGGAGGCGCCGACCCCGCGGGGGTCGAAGCCGATCCAGTCGTACGCGTCGCCGGCGCCGTTCGGCACGTACTCGCCGAGGACCGACAGACCGAGGCCGGAGCCGCCCGGACCGCCCGGGTTGACCAGCATGACGCCCTGGTACTGCGCCTGCGGCGTCCGGTGTGCGATCCGGGAGACGGCCAGCTTGATCTTCGTGCCACGCGGGTGGGCGTAGTCGAGTGGAACCTCCACGAATCCGCACTCGCCGCCACGGCGCTGCAGGCCGGGGCTGGCACACCCGCCCCACGCGATGGGCGGCGGGGTGTACGACGGGGCAGCGGCGGTGCGTCGGGGTGCCGCCTGCGCCGGACCGGCCACCACGCCGCCGAGGATCAGCCCGGCGGTGGCGATGGCCGCCACGAGTCTTCTCATTGCGTCCCTTTCGGAGTGTCCCACCGGGACGTTGCGGAATCCCGGTGTCGGGAGCCGAGTCTCCTACTCACCACCGCTTCAGGGAAGGGCAACGACCACTTCGGACGGTGGTTGATCCGGTGGACTACCGAGCGAAAACCGTCACTGATAGCGTGCCGGACGTCGTGTGTCCACAGTGCTGGTCCGATCACCGGGCCAGGGTTCGGGAGAGAAGCCAGTGGCTAGTTGGCAGGGGAACATCCGGCGCGCGTCGAGCGCCGATGCGCAGGTCGTCGGCATGATCCTGGCGGAAGCGTTCATGCGCGACCCGGTCAGCGGGTGGATCTTCCCCGATGGCCGGCACCGGGCGGCGGCTCACCCCGCCTTCTTCGGTGAGTTCGTGGCCCTCGCCCTGGACGCCGGTGAGATCCACCTGGCCGAGGACGGCGCGGGCGTGGCTCTGTGGCTGCCCGTCGACGGCAGCGAGGGCGACGAGGGCGACGAGTTGTACCAGGCCCTCGAGGCGTCGATCGGCGCCGAGGCGACCAAGCGGTTCGCGATCCTCGACGAGCTGATGACGGCCAACCATCCGGGTGCGCCGCACTGGTACCTGCCCTTCATCGCGGTGCACCCCGACCGGCACAGCCGGGGCGTCGGCTCGGCGCTGCTCCGGCACCAGATCGCCCGGCTCGACGAGATCGGCTCCGCCGCGTACCTGGAGGCGAGCTCGCCGCGGAACGCCGCGCTGTACGAGCGGCACGGCTTCACCAGGGGTGAGCTCACCCTGGACCTGCCCGACGGCCCGAGCCTCTACCCGATGTGGCGGAACCCGGCCTGACGCCTGTCGCCCGCTCCGTCGACGGCGGGGCGGGCGGTCATCGGCGTACCGCCACCGTCGCCGCGTCGAGGGCGGCGATCACGGCCGACAGCAGGCCGTCCAGCGGCGGCGGGAGGAACTGCCGGCAGTCGCGCATCCGGGCGCCCACGTGCTCCTCGAAGACGTTCGAGCCGAAACCGACCGCCCCGGTCAGGCCCGCCAGCAGCAGTGTCTCGGCGTCCAGTTCGGCGCGCTGCTGGCGCATCAGCAGGGCGGTGAGGCGCACCCGGGGTGAGGCGGCCTGGTTGGGGTCGGTCGCCGGCCACCGGACGGACCGCCGCAGGGCGCGGCCCTGCTCCCGGCGGACCACCCCGGCGGTCGCCAACCGGGTGCCGACCCGCTCCTGGATGTTCAGGTG
The DNA here is from genome assembly GCA_049791715.1 of Micromonospora sp. GTDB lineage: Bacteria > Actinomycetota > Actinomycetes > Mycobacteriales > Micromonosporaceae > Micromonospora. The sequence continues at coordinate 2,066 of JBARAE010000999.1, read as the reverse complement.
ATCGCGCAGGTAGCGGATCCAGAGCCGGGTGGGGTGCACCCCCTCGCGGCCGATGATCTCCGTGACGATCAGGTCGGTCAGCGGCTCCTGCCAGAGCCGCCGGTCGATCGCGACCACGCCACCGTTCTCGATCGTGATCCGGCGCTCGAAGATCAGCTCGGCCAGCGCCGCGCCGGCCAGGGCGCAGTTGAGCCGGTCGACGGCGACGTGCGGCTTGCCGGAGAACTCGTCGTGGCCGATCAGGAACAGCGCATCGGCGAGCCGGTACGCGGAGTGTGCACTGTGGTGGATCATCGTCATCCTCAGCCGACGGCCGTGAGCATCGACACGGCACGGTACGGCATGGACACGCACAGTTCAATTCGGACAGTCGGCCGGTTGTTATCGCTAATTGTCCGAAGTGGACTTGTGACCATCCGTGTTCGCCAATACTCTGCCCCAGGATCGCCGATCCTCGCGCTTCCGGAACCCCCCTCACGCCCTGGAGCCAACGTGTCCAGTGACCCCTTCTTCTCCGACAGCGGTCTACGCCGCGGTCGCCTGGGGACCGCCCACCTCGTCTTCTTCACCGTCGCCGCGTCGGCACCGCTGACCGTGCTCGGCGGCGGCGTCACCACCATGTACGCGGTCAGCGGCAACATCGGCGCCGCGCTCAGCTACGTGCTGCTCGCCGTGGTGCTGGCCGTCTTCGCCGTCGGGTACGCCGCCATGAGCCGGTACGTCGCCAACGCCGGCGCCTTCTACGCGTACATCGCCAACGGGCTCGGTCGGGCCGGTGGGGTCGCCGGCTCGGCGGTCGCCCTGGCCGCGTACAACGCCATCCAGATCGGCCTCTACGGCCTGCTCGGCGCCATCCTCAAGGACTTCATGGCCGCCAAGGCGGACATCGACCTGTCCTGGTGGGTGTGGGCCCTGCTGGCCTGGGCCCTCGTCGGGCTGCTCGGCGTCCTGCGGATCGACCTGAACGCGACCGTCCTGGCGGTCCTGCTCGGCCTCGAGTGCGTCGTGGTGCTCATCTTCGACGTGGTGTCCTTCGGCCACCCGGCCGGTGGCGCCGTCACCTTCGACGGCATCGCCCCGGGCAACCTCTTCACCGCCGGCTTCGGTGCCGTGCTGGCCTTCGGCATCGCCTCCTTCACCGGTTTCGAGAGCGGCGCGATCTACAGCGAGGAGGTCAAGGACCCGCAGCGGACCGTGGCCCGGGCCACCTACATCGCGGTGGCGTTCACCGGCCTCTTCTACGCCCTCTCCGCCTGGGCGCTGACCGTGCTGACCGGCCCGGAGAACGCCCCCAAGGCGTCCGGTGAGGCGGGTCCCGGCGTGGTGTTCGGCGCGCTCGACCAGTACGCCGGCACCGTCGTCGCGGACATCGCCAACGTCCTGTTCATCACCTCGGTGCTGGCCGCGCTGCTCTCCTTCCACAACGGGGTCGCCCGCTACCTGTTCGCCCTCGGCCGGGAGCACGTCCTGCCCCGCTTTCTCGGCGCCACCTCGAACCGGTCCGGCGCCCCGATCGCCGGGTCCATCGTGCAGAGCCTGCTCGCGATCGTCGTCTTCATGGCGTTCGCGCTCGCCGGCCGGGACCCGGTCATCGACCTGTTCACCTGGCTCTCCGGCTCGGCGGCGGTCGGTGTGGTGCTGCTGATGGTGCTCACCTCGGCCGCCGTGGTGGGCTTCTTCCGGGGCCGGTCCGGCCCGGAGACGCTCTGGCAGCGGGTCGTCGCGCCGGTCCTCGGCACGATCCTGCTCGGCGCGGTCCTCGCCGTGCTGCTGCTCAACTTCGACGCCATGCTCGCCCCGGACACCGCCGGGTACCTGAAGTGGCTGCTGCCGCTGATCCCGGTGGCGGCCGCGGTGATCGGCCTCATCTGGGGGCTGGCGCTGAAGTCCGCCCGGCCGGAGGCGTACGCCCGGATCGGGCGGGTCGCGGAGGAGGGCCTGCACGAGCCCGGCCTGCACCCGTCGCCGGAGGTCGAGCGGGAGCAGGACCTCTGGTCGACCGCCGGCCAGCGCTGACCTGATCCGCAACGGCCCGACCGCCCGCGCGCGGTCGGGCCGTTGTCGGC
>JBARAE010000998.1:0-7944 GCA_049791715.1 Micromonospora sp. | reverse complement strand
GACCACGGCCGCGACCAGCAGCAGCGGTACGCCCCGCAGCGGCGTGGTGTGCCGCCCGACCTGGACGGCGAGGGCGGCCAGCAGCAGCCCCACGACCAGCGAGTGCACCGCCGCCCGGGCGACCCGTCCGGCGACCAGGCTCACCGCGCCGAACAGGGCGAACGGCAGGGTCGGCACGATCGCGACCAGCGCCACCAGGAGCAGAACGTCGCCGCGTGAGGCGCGGTGGAACAGGAAGAAGTCGGGGCTGCGGCCGAGCACGTCGAGCAGCGGCTGGGTCACCACCAGCCCCACCAGGGCCACGACCTCCAGCAGCCGGCGCAGCTCCGCCCGCCACCGTCCGGGCTCCCCGGCCACGGCGTGCGCGACCGGCCGGCCGTCGGCCGGCGCGAGGATGCGTTCAGCCACCCACGACCGCCTGGTACAGCGTCCGCGTTCCCGACGGCAGCTGCATCCGCCGCTCGATCCGGCAGCGGCTGGCGAGCAGCCGCTCGAACGCCTCCCGCCGGTAGTCGGGGAAGAGCCCGTCCGGCTTGTTGGCGAGCAGCCGGCGGGCCATCGGGTCCTCCGGGTGGACGAACTCCACCACCAGGTGGCCGCCGGGCACGCCGAGGCCGGCGAGCTGGTCCACCACCTCCCCGAGCGGCACGTTCCGCCCGATCGCCAGGTGGTGCACCACCGCCAGCGCGAGGACGACGTCGGCCTGCGTCCGCTCGGCGAAACCGGCCCGCTCGACGCCGCGCCAGCCACCCCCGGGTGACGGGTCGGCCAGGTCCATCACCAGCGGCAGGATCCGTCGCTCACCCTCAGCGCGCAGCGCCCGGTAGAGCTCGTCGACCACCGCCGGGTCCTGCTCGACGGCGACCACGTACGCGGCGTGCCGGGCGGCGATCCGGGTGTACCGGCCGTCGTTCGCGCCCAGGTCGAGCGCCAGTCCGCAGCCGCCGAGGCTCGCCAGCGCCTCCTCGACGAAGTGTTCCTTGGCCTGCCGGTCCGGTGCGGAGTAGCCGCAGGTGCGCTGGTAGTCCGACCAGTGACTCTCCCCCGGCCGGCGGTCCAGCCGGCGGACCAGCTTCTCGATTCCGCGGACCGTCGCCGCGGCCAGTTCCCGCGAGTAGCCGGCCGCCCGCAGCTGGGCCCGGACGTCGCGGGTGGTGGAGCGGGCGTGCCGGGCCTGCATGGCGCCGTGCAGGTGGACGTGGGTGGGCACGCCCGGCAGCAGCCGCCGGGTCCCGCCGAAGAGCCGGCGCATCTGGTCCGGCTCGATGCCGTCGACCCGGGCGCGCAGCCAGGGCTGGAAGTCCACCCCGAGGTGGGCCTGGAGCAGCAGCGGATAGAGCAGGGTCTGGCAGAACTGGCGGTACCCGGCCCACGGTTCGCCGTCCCGCAGCGGCGCGAAGGAGCCGACGTCGATGAAGACCGGCGAGGCGCCCCGCCACTGCAGGTTGTAGGCCGAGCCGTCCTTGGTGGTGAAGCCCGCCGCGAGCGCCGCGCGCAGGATCTCCAGGTGCAGCAGGGCGGCGTCGCGGAGCATCCCGAACGACCACTCGTAGGGGTGCGAGACGAACGGGATGCGTTCGTGCCGCAGCACCGCGGCCCAGGGCACGTCGACCGGGGCGGGCACCAGCTCCTCGGTGCCGCAGACCTTCCCCTCGGCCAGCAGGGACGGGAAGAAGTCGGTGACCGCGAGGGAGCGGAAGTCCCGGGCCGCCCGGTCGTCGAGCCCGCGCAGCACCTCGCCGTCGCGGTGGAAGACCCGGTTGGTCGGGTCGCGGAACGATCCGGGCTCGATCCGGATGCCGGTGTCGGAGATCGCCATCGCCGATACCCGGCCCGCTCAGCCCTGGTCGGTGGGCTGACGACGGAACCGGGCGACCAGCCGGCGCCAGTAGAGCTTGGCCGCCACCGCCGCTCCGGCCACCCCACCGACCACGGCCTGCACGATCAGGCTGCCGGACCCCGCGTCCAGGTAGGCCAGGTGCATCACCGGCTGCTCCCTTCCCTTCGCCGTCACAAGGCCGGCAGACCGCAGTACGCCGCTGTGAGGCTTTTAACCCTTAAAGCCGGACTTGTCTCCCTGCACACCGTACGCCGGACCGACCGGCCGTGGAGGCCACACCGGCCACTGCCCTCACGTCCGTTCCCTTCAAGACATCCGGCCCCCACCGCCCCTACCGTCGTCGCCATGACACCTCGCTTCGACCTCATCGGCATGGCAGTCACGGACATGGCCCGCACCCTGGACTTCTACCGGCGGCTGGGGCTGCCGATCCCGGCCGGCGCGGAACGCGAACCGCACGTCGAGGTCACCCTCGACAGCGGCCTCCGGCTGGCCTGGGACGCGGTCGACATGGTCCGCAGCTTCGACCCGGGCTTCACCGCGCCCACCGGCAGCCCGCGGGTCAGCCTGGCGTTCCGCTGCGCCGACCCGGCCGAGGTCGACCGCTGGTACGCCGAGCTCACCGGCGCCGGCTACCACGGTCACCTGGTGCCGTGGGACGCCGTCTGGGGCCAGCGGTACGCGGTCCTGCACGACCCGGACGGCAACGGCGTGGACCTGTACGCCCCGCTCACCGCCGGCTGACCCCGAACTCAGCCGGGCAGCAGGCGGGTGGGTGGGACGCCGGCCAGTTCCCGCACGTCCCGAGTGAGGTGCGCCTGGTCGGCGTACCCCGCCAGGACGGCCACCTCGGCCAGCGGCGTACCGGCCCGGGCCAGGGCCAGCGCGCGCTGCATCCGCAGGATGCGGGCGAGGGTCTTCGGGCCGTACCCGAAGAGGCTCAGGCTGCGGCGGTGCAGGGCGCGCGAGCCGAGGCCGACCTCGGCGGCGGTCGCGGTGACGCTGATCCCGCCGGCCAGCAGGGCGGCGACCCGCGCGCCCAGCGGATCCGGGCCACCGGCGTCGGCCAGCCGGGCGGCGACGACCGCCTCCAGGCCGATGGCGCTGGGCCGCTCGCCCAGCCGCTCGGCGACGTCGGTCGCCACCCGGCCCCAGAGCGCGTCCAGCGGCACCCGGCGGTCGCGCAGCTCGTGGGCCCGGACGCCGAAGACGGCGGGGCCGATGCCCGGTGGCAGCCGCAGCCCGAGCCACCGCTCCCCCGGCGTCGGGTCGGTGAGGTACGCGGTGCGGTCCGGGCCGGAGACCAGCAGCCCGGACCGGCTGGACCAGAGCAGATCCAGGCAGCCGTCCGGCAACACCCGGACGGGTTCGCCGCCGCTGACACTGGTCCAGTACACGGCGCCGGGCAGCGCGGCGGGGAACTCCCGGTACATGCCGCCCAGCCTGCCACGTCCGGGCTAACCTGCGGCGGTGCGATGGACGGTGCTGGACGCGGCGTTGGACTCCTCCGGCCGGGGCCGGGGCGAGGAGCGCGCGCCGGGCGCGCTGCGGGCGGCCGGCCTGCTGGACCGGCTCGGTGCGCAGGACGGCGGAGCGGTCCGCGCCGGGATCGACGATCCGCGTCGGGACCCGGCCACCGGCCTGATCGGTGCCGCACAGGTCCGGCAGGCGAGCATGGCGATCGGTGCCGGCGTGGCGGAGGTACGGGCCGCCGGAGACCTTCCCCTGGTGGTCGGCGGGGACTGCACGATCCTGCTCGGTGTCTTCCTCGGCCTGCCTGCCGGTACGGTCCTGTGGTTCCTGGACGGTCACGTCGACTTCTTCGACGGTCACACGTCGGAGACCGGCGAAGGGGCGGACATGGAGCTGTCCATCCTCACCGGTCACGGTCCCGACCTGTTCGGCCGTACGCTGGTCGACCCCGCCCAGGTCCGCCTGCTCGGCCATCGTCCGCCACAGGAGGATCCGGCCCGCCGGGAGGCCGATCGCGTCGACCCACGGATCGTCCAGCTCCCGGCGCCCGCGCTGCGGCAGCGCGGCGCCGCGCCGGTCGGCCGGGAGCTGGCCGCGGAGGGATCCGGGCCGGCCTGGCTCCACCTCGACCTCGACGTGCTCGACCCGCGTGCGCTGCCCGCCGTGACCTACCCCGTACCCGACGGCCTGGACTGGGACGACCTGGCCGCGCTGGTCGGGCCCCTGGTCAGGTCCGAGCGCCTGCTCGGGCTCAGTGTCGCCGACTTCAACGCGGACGAGGACCCCGACGGGCGCCACGCCCGGCGCGTCGTCGAGGTCCTCTCCACGGTTCTCGCCCCCTGACCGTCGCAGCTAACTGTGCACGGCCGGTGGATCCGGCAGCCGGACCGTGAACACGGAGCGGCCGGGGCGGCTGGTCATCTCGACCCGGCCGTGGTGGGCCTCCACCACGGCGGCCACGATGGACAGGCCGAGGCCGGTGCTGCCGTGGGCGCGGGACCGCGAGCTGTCGCCCCGCGCGAACCGTTCGAAGACCTCCGGCTGCAGGTCGGCCGGGACGCCCGGACCGTCGTCGGCGACGCTGAGTTCGACGCCACCGTCGACCCGGGCCAGCCGGGTGGTCACCGTCGTGCCGGGCGGGGTGTGCACCCGGGCGTTGGCGAGGAGGTTCCCCACCACCTGGTGCAGCCGGGCGGCGTCGCCGGTCACGGTCATCGGCTCGTCGGGCAGGTCGAGCTGCCAGCGATGGTCCGGGCCGGCGGCATGCGCGTCGCTCACCGCGTCGACGACCAGCGCGGTCAGGTCGACCGGTTCGGCGGCCAGGGGCCGGCCGGAGTCGAGCCGGGCCAGCAGCAGCAGGTCGTCGACCAGGCTGGTCATCCGGGTGCTCTCGGACTCCACCCGGCGCAGTGCGTGGGCGACGTCCGGCGGCACCTCCTGCCGGCCGCGGCGCGCCACCTCGGCGTACCCGCGGATGGCCGCCAGCGGCGTACGCAGCTCGTGGCTGGCGTCGGCGACGAACTGGCGTACCCGGGTCTCGCTGGCCTGCCGGGCGGCCAGCGCGGCCGCGACGTGGCCCAGCATCCGGTTGAGGGCGCCGCCGACCTGCCCCACCTCGGTGCGCGGATCGGTGTCGGCCTCGGGAACCCGGACGGACAGCGCCACCTCACCCCGGTCGAGCGGCAACTCGGTGACCCGACTGGCGGTGGCGGCGACCCGGTTCAGCGGGCGCAGGTTGGCCCGGACGATCAGCGCACCGAGGCTCCCGGCGATCAGCAGCCCGGCGGTGACCACGCCGGCCTGGGCGACGACCATCCACATGACCGTCTCCTCCACCCCGCCGAGGGGGATGGCGAAGACCAGAACGTCGCCGTCGGGCATGTGCCGGGCCACCCCGCGGTAGTCGCCGAGGCTGCCGAGATCGACGGTGCGCGGCGCGCCGTCGGCGGGGAGGCGGGTGAGCGCCGTGACGTCGCCGGCCGGCACCGTGAGCTGAGCCTGGGTGGCCTGCCTCGAGGCGCAGACCTGCCCGTCGGCGATCCGGACGGCGATCGAGTCCGCGGGATAGCCCCCCGGCACCGCGGGTGGGCAGCGCTCGTCGCGCTCCCGCGGCAGGTCGAAGGGAGACAGCGGCCGTTCCTGTCGGCGGGGCTGCTCGCCGCTGAGCTGGTTGTCGACCTGGTTGATCAGGAAGTGCCGCAGCGCCACCGTGGTGAGGCCGCCGATGCCGATGCTGACCAGGGCGAGCAGCGCGACCACGGAGACGACCAGTCGGCGGCGCAGCGACCAGCCGGCCAGCCGGCGGCGCAGCCGACCGGTGCGGTCACTCGGCCGGTTTGAGGACATACCCCGCGCCGCGCAGTGTGTGGATCATCGGCTCGCGGCCCGCGTCGATCTTCTTCCGCAGGTACGAGATGTAGAGCTCGACGACGTTCGCCTGGCCGCCGAAGTCGTAGTTCCAGACCCGGTCGAGGATCTGCGCCTTGCTCAGCACCCGGCGCGGGTTGCGCATCAGGTACCGGAGCAGCTCGAACTCGGTCGCGGTGAGGGTGATCAGGTCGCCGCCACGGCGCACCTCGTGGCTGTCCTCGTCGAGGCTCAGGTCGCCGACGGTGAGGACGGCGTCCTCCCGGGTGGCGACCGCGAACCCGGAGCGGCGCAGCAGCGCCCGGAGCCGGGCGATCACCTCCTCCAGGCTGAACGGCTTGGTGACGTAGTCGTCGCCGCCGACGGTCAGCCCGGCGATCCGCTCCTCGACGGCGTCCCGGGCGGTCAGGAAGAGAACCGGGACGGTGGGGGCCTGCTCGCGCAGCCGGCGCAGGACCTGGAAGCCGTCCAGGTCGGGCAGCATGACGTCGAGCACGACCGCGTCCGGCTGGAACTGCCGGGCCGTGGTGAGCGCGGTCATTCCGTTGCCCGCGGTGCGCACCTGCCAGCCCTCGTAGCGCAGGGCCATCGAGAGCAGGTCGGTGAGCGTCGCCTCGTCGTCGACCACCAGCACGCGCACCGGCTCACCGTCGGGTCGGCGCAGCTCGATCCGGCCCTGCGCGGCCTGCCCCTCCACTACCATGCCCCCCATCGTGGGCCGCCCCGCTGTGCCGGGCCTGTCCCGATCCTGTGTACCAGCTGTGCGGGCCGGCCGCCGCCGCTACGCGCGCGAGGCCGGCCGGGGCGCCCTTCCCCCACCCGGTACCCGGTGGTAACTTCCCGGCATGTCGATCGACGATCGTCCGCCCGGGCCGCTGAGCGGGAAGGTCGTCCTGGTCACCGGGGCGGCCCGCGGGATCGGCGCGCACACCGCCCGGCTGGCCGCCGCCCGGGGCGCCCGGCTCGCCCTGGTGGGGCTGGAGCCGGACCGGCTCGGCGCGCTCACCGCCGAACTGGGGCCCGAGCACGTCTGGTTCCCCGCGGACGTCACCGACCAGGCGAGCCTGCGCGCCGCGGTCGACGGGACCGTCGCGGCCCTCGGCGGCGTCGACGCGGTGGTCGCCAACGCCGGAGTGGCCAACCGCGGCACCATCGCCGTCGGCGACGTCGAGGCGCTGGTCCGCACCGTCGAGGTCAACCTGGTCGGGGTGATGCGGACCGCCGCGGCGACCGTCGAGGCGCTCGCCGCCCGCCGCGGCTACCTGCTGATCGTCTCCTCGGCGGCCGCGTTCGCCGCCCTGCCCGGCATGGCCGCCGACTGCGCCTCGAAGGCGGGCGCGGAGCACTTCGGCACCGCGATCCGGCTGGAGCTGGCGCACCGCGGGGTGGCGGTCGGCACCGCGCACCCGTCGTGGGTGGACACCGACCTGGTCCGCGAGGCGCGGGCGGACCTGCCGGCGTTCGAGGCAGCGCTGGCGAGGCTGCCCTGGCCGATGCGGCGGACCACATCCGTGGAGGAGTGCGCTGCCGCGTTCGTCCGGGCCATCGAGCGCCGCCAGCGCCGGGTGTACGTGCCCCGCGCCGTCGGCGCCGTGCAGGCCGTCCGGTCCCTGCTGGTCAGCCCGCTCGCCGACCGGCTCATCCGACGTACCGCGGCCCGTACCGTGCCGTTGATCGAGGAGCAGGCCCGGGCGCTGGGCCGGGGGTTCGGGGTGAGCACCCCGCAGGGGGCGGACGGGTGAGCGGCGCGGTGGAGGTGGCCTTCGAGCGCCGCGGCTCCGGCCCGCCGCTGGTGCTGCTGCACGGGATCGGGCACCACTGGGCGGCCTGGCTGCCGGTGCTGGACCGGCTCGCCGAGGTGCACGACGTGATCGCCCTCGACCTGCCCGGCTTCGGCCGTTCCCCGGTGCCGCCGACCGGCCTGCCGCCCGACATGCCGGGCGTGGTGGCGGCGGTCGCCGAGGTCTTCACCGCGCTCGGCCTGGACCGGCCACACGTCGCCGGCAACAGCCTCGGCGGCGCGATCGCCCTGGAACTCGCCGCCGCCGGCCGGGTCGCCTCGGTCACCGCCCTCTCCCCCGCCGGTTTCTGTACCGCCCGGGAACTGCGCTGGGCGCTCAGCGTACTGAGCCTGCACCGCACCGCCGCCCGGCTGCCCGCCCCGCTGCTGCGCGCGATGTTCGCCTCGGCGGCCGGGCGCACCCTGGCGCTCGGCATGATCCTGGCCCGGCCGGACCGGCTGACCGTCGAGGGCGCCCTGGCGG
>JBARAE010000997.1:0-2295 GCA_049791715.1 Micromonospora sp. | reverse complement strand
CGCCCGGCGGGCGGCGGACGCGGTCGCCGGCGGTTGACGCCGCCGGTACGCCCGCTGGGGGTGACGATCCGGTGACGAAGCTCGCCTTGGGTTGTCGGTCCCCCCGGGCAGGATGTTGGGTGGATCTCGCGGGCGACCGATCGGACGGATCGCCCGTCGGACACGCGGCCGGCCCGACGGGTCGCGCCGGGACACGGAAGGCGGGCATGATGCGCGCACGTACAACCCTGGCAATGGGGGCGGTCGGTGCTCTCGCCGCGGCCGGGCTCCTCGCCGGGTGCGGTGGCGCCGGTTCCTCCGGCACCGACGCGCCAGAGAAGGGTGCCTCCGGGGCGGGTTGCGCCCCGGTTGCGGGCGACCAGCTGGTCGTCCTCGCCGACGACAAAAAGCTCCAGAACACCGACAACATCCTCCCGGCGATCAACGCGAAGGCGGCCAGCCCGCAGCTCGTCGCCGCGCTGGACAAGGTCTCCGCGGCGCTCGACACGCCGAAGTTGATCGAGCTCAACAAGTCCGTCGACGTCGAGCGGCAGACCCCGCAGGTCGCGGCGAAGGAGTTCGCGGACGCCAACGGCGTGACCGGAGGCATCGAGAAGGGGCCGGGCGGGGCGATCACGGTCGGCGCGGGCAACTTCAGCGAGAGCCAGACCCTCGCCGAGCTCTACAAGATCGCCCTCACCGCGGCCGGCTACCAGGTCAAGGTGCAGACCATCGGCAACCGGGAGCTGTACGAGCCGGCCCTGGAGAAGGGCGAGATCCAGGTCGTCCCGGAGTACGCCGCGACCATGGCGGAGTTCCTCAACACCAAGGCGAACGGCAAGGACGCCCAGCCGGTCTCCTCGCCCGACCTGGACAAGACGGTCAGCGCGCTGAAGACCGCCGGCGACAAGGCCGGCATCAGCTTCGGCAAGCCGGCCGCCGCCCAGGACCAGAACGCGTTCGCCGTCACCAAGGCCTTCGCCGACAAGTACAAGCTGGCCAGCCTCTCCGACCTGGCCAGCAAGTGCTCCGGCCAGGCCACGGTGCTGGCCGGTCCGCCGGAGTGCCCGCAGCGGCCCAAGTGCCAGGCCGGTCTGGTCGAGGTCTACGACTTCAAGGCCGGCTCGTTCAGCTCGTTGGACGCCGGTGGTCCGCAGACCAAGAACGCGCTCAAGACCGGCACGGCCAGCGTGGGCCTCGTCTTCTCGTCGGACGCGGCGCTCGCCGGAAGCTGACCCGACCGGTCCGGGTCGCGGCCCTGTGATGCCTGCGACCCGGACCGGCTCCGGCCGCCGGCGGATGCCGGAGACCCTGGTCACCGGGCGACATCGGTGCTTTCGGCCCGTTCCCAGCCGGGGCAACTCTCGGTACTGTGCACAGCCATGCCCGCCCCGGTTGCCCCTGCCGAGAAGCGCAGTTCTTCGCTGCTGACCGTCCTGTTCTGGATCGGTGTCGCGCTCGCCCCTGTGGCGGCGCTGATCCTCCTCGTCGCCGACGGCAACGCCCCGCTGCGCTTCGGTGCCGTACTGGCCATCCTGGCCGTGGTGCTGATCGGCCTCTCCATCGCCCTGCGGCCCGAGGGCGGCGTCGGGTCGGCCCGCTCGGAGCAGATGCAGGACGAGATCGAGCAGCTGCGCCGGGAGCTGCGCGGCGAGATCGTAGCCGCCGCGCAGCGCGGCAACCAGGCCCTCGACCAGGCGCAACGGGCCCAGGAGGCGGTCAACGCGCTGCGTCGCCGGCTGGACGCCGCAGCGGCCGGCATCGCCGCCGCGGCGGGTATCACCGCCCCGGAGGAGCAGGCCGCGGGACGCGTCCGGGTGCCCGGCGCCGACACGTACGACGACGCGTCCGGCCCGGCCCGCTACGCCGCCCAGGACGAGGCGTCCTGGGGGCAGCCCGCCGGCGAACGGCGGGACGAGGACGACGCGGCCCGCCGGCCGCAGTCCGCCGGCCGGTACGGCGCGGGTGTCTACGGCACCGCCCAGTCCGGCGTGTACGGCGCTCCGCGGTCCGCCGAGCACGACGCCCGGCCGGAGCCGGTGCCCCGCTCGGCCGGGGTCGTCCATCACACCGAGACGGTGCACGTCACCACCCGGCACACCATCGTGGACGGTGCCGATCCGGTGGCCGGCAACCGCTACAGCGCCGGGTACGCCGGTCGCTGGTCCCCGGCGCCCGAGGAACGGCCCTGGGCCGGCGAGGCGGAGGACCGTTCCCGCTCCGGGTACGCCGAGCCGGCCCAGCGCGGCTGGTCGGGCGAGGATCGACCGTGGGCCGGCCAGGCCGCCGCCCGGGACGACCGGCCGTGGGCGGGGC
>JBARAE010000996.1:0-1642 GCA_049791715.1 Micromonospora sp. | reverse complement strand
TACCTGCGGGCCCGCGGCGTGCTCGACGACGCCGCCGTCGCGGCGATCGCCGACGAGGCCGAGGCGTACGCCGGCGAGCTGCGCGACCGGATGAACGCCCAGCCCACGGTCGACCCGCTCAGCCTCTTCGAGCACGTCTACGCGGAGCCGACCCCGCAGCTGGTCGAGCAGCGCGAGCAGGTCCGCGCCGAGCTGGCCGCCGCCCGCGACGAGGAGGGGGACGCCTGATGGCCACCATGACCATGGCGAAGGCGCTCAACGCCGCGCTCGCCGACGCGATGCTCGACGACGAGCGGGTGGTCGTCTTCGGCGAGGACGTCGGCCAGCTCGGCGGCGTCTTCCGGATCACCGACGGGCTGCAGGCCCGCTTCGGCGACAAGCGCTGCTTCGACACCCCGCTCGCCGAGGCCGGCATCGTCGGCTTCGCGGTCGGCCTGGCGATGTCCGGCCTGCGCCCGGTGGTCGAGATGCAGTTCGACGCGTTCTCCTACCCGGCGTTCGAGCAGATCGCCTCGCACGTGGCGAAGCTGCGCAACCGGACCCGGGGCGCGCTCAGCGTGCCGATCGTCATCCGGGTGCCGTACGCCGGCGGCATCGGCGGCGTCGAGCACCACTGCGACTCGTCCGAGGCGTACTACGCGCACACCCCGGGCCTGAAGGTGGTCACCCCGGCCACCGTCGAGGACGCGTACTCGCTGCTGCGCGAGGCGATCGCCGACCCCGACCCGGTCGTCTTCATGGAGCCGAAGAAGCTCTACTTCTCCAGCGCCGAGGCGGAGCTGCCGGCGCGTACCGCGCCGTTCGGCACGGCCGTCGTCCGCCGGGCCGGCACCGACGCCACCCTGGTCGCGTACGGGCCGGCGGTGCCGGTCGCGCTGGAGGCCGCCGAGGCGGCCCGCGAGGAGGGCTGGGACCTCGAGGTGGTGGACGTGCGCAGCATCGTGCCGTTCGACGACGCCACCGTCACCGCCTCGGTCCGCAAGACCGGCCGGTGCGTGGTGATCCAGGAGGCCCAGGGCTTCGCCGGCGTCGGGGCGGAGATCGCCGCCCGGGTGCAGGAGCGCTGCTTCCACGCGCTGCACGCCCCGGTGCTGCGGGTGTCCGGGCTGGACATCCCGTACCCGGCGCCGATGCTGGAGCACACCCACCTGCCCTCGGTCGACCGGGTGCTGGACACCGTGGCCCGGCTCCAGTGGGACGACCAGCCGGACGCCCGGTGGGTGGCGGCATGAGCACCGCGACCGGGACCCGCGACTTCCTCCTGCCCGACCTGGGGGAGGGGCTGAGCGAGGCGGAGATCGTCGAGTGGCGGGTCGCCGTCGGCGACGTGGTCACCGTGGACCAGTCCGTGGTCGAGGTGGAGACCGCCAAGGCGGTCGTCGACGTGCCCTGCCCGTACGCCGGTCGGGTCGTCGCGCTGCACGGCGCGCCGGGTGAGGTGCGCCCGGTCGGCCAGCCGCTGATCACCATCGCGCCGATCGACGGCGACGGGGGGAGCGGCGACGAGCCCGCCGGGCACGCCACCTACCGCGAGGAGGAGCGGGCCGGCTCCGGCAACGTGCTGATCGGGTACGGCACCGGGCACAGCGGGCAGGGCCGGCGGCGTCGCCGTCCCCGGCTGGCGGTGGCCCCCGAGCCGACC
>JBARAE010000995.1:0-3812 GCA_049791715.1 Micromonospora sp. | reverse complement strand
CTGCGGCACTTCGCAAGCCGAAGAAGAAGGTGAACCCGCTCGACAAGGACGGGATCACCTACATCGACTACAAGGACACCGCGCTGCTGCGCAAGTTCATCTCCGACCGCGGCAAGATCCGCGCTCGGCGGGTGACCGGCGTGACCTCGCAGCAGCAGCGGCAGATCGCCCGTGCGGTCAAGAACGCCCGCGAGATGGCGCTCCTGCCGTACACGGCCACGGCCCGCTGAGAGGAGGCACGGACATGAAGATCATCCTGACTCAGGAGGTGTCCGGCCTCGGCACCCCGGGCGACGTCATCGAGGTGAAGGACGGCTACGGCCGTAACTACCTGCTGCCGCAGGGCTTCGCCATCGCCTGGACGAAGGGTGCGGAGAAGCAGGTCACGCTGATCAAGCGGGCTCGCTCGGCCCGGGAGATCCGCGACCTCGACCACGCGAACGAGGTCAGGGCCCAGCTCGAGGGTCTCAAGGTCAACCTGAAGGCCCGCGCCGGCGACGGCGGTCGGCTCTTCGGCTCGGTCACGCCGGGCGAGATCGTCGACGCCGTCAAGGCGGCCGGCGGCCCGACCCTGGACCGTCGTCGGCTGGAGCTGCCCGGTCACATCAAGTCGACCGGCACCTACCCGGTGCGCATCAAGCTGCACCCCGAGGTGACCGCCAAGTTCGACCTGAGCGTCGTCCAGGGCTGACACCCGACAGCACCACGGAAAGGCCCGCATGGTCGGTGCGGGCCTTTCCGCTGTTCCAATTTCGGACCTCGACGTGGGGGGAGCGTCAGCCGATCGGCTGGCCGGTCACCGCACTGATCAGCACCGTGGAGAGACCGCCGCCAACCACAGCCGCGGCCACCGCCACCGTCGCCGACCGCCAGGTCGTCCCCACTCGGCGCAGCAGCACCGCGACGACCAGGCTGGTCAGCAGCGCCAGGCCGAACCGCGGGGCGCCGGCGATCAGCGAACTGAACGCATGTGCCCGGGCGGAGTCACAGCCGCCCCCGGTGATGTCCGTGACGCAGCCGGCCGGCGCCTGCCCGTTCAGGGTGAGCAGCCAGAGGAAGACCAGCATCGCGGGGACCAGATAACAGGCCGCCGTGTAGAGCAGCGGACGGATCGGCCCACCCGGATCCGGGTCGAGCAGGTCGTCCTCGAGGCGACGGCTCCACGGTCCGCCACCGATGGTCTGGATCCGACGGCGGGTCGCACCGCGACCGCTGCTCACCGGATCGACCGGGAGCCGCGGCGTCGTACGTGGGCGCGGGGCGGTGTACCCGACGACCGGC
Organism: Micromonospora sp.; assembly: GCA_049791715.1. GTDB lineage: Bacteria > Actinomycetota > Actinomycetes > Mycobacteriales > Micromonosporaceae > Micromonospora. Next base: position 2,531 of record JBARAE010000995.1, on the reverse strand, counting down.
GAGCGCGGTGCCGAGGGGGGAGCCTCAACCCAGCGCGGGTCGTCACCGGCGAGCCGGGTCCCGGACCAGAAGCCCTCGGCCTGCTCCGCCGACGCCCAGCCCTCTGCCGACCGGTCGGGGACCGACGTGGGCGGGGCGGTACGGTCCCACGCGTCGACCTCGGCGTACCGGTCCCACTGGCCGGTGTCGGTCAGCCGGTCCCACTCTCCGGTGTGGTCCGAGCGGTCCCAGCGGGCGGTGCTGTCCGTTTGGTCCCGGCGGCCTCCGACGGCCGAGCGGTCCCAGACGTGCATCCCGGAGGCGTCCCACGGGTCCACCGCCGGGCGGTCGGCGGGGTACGGCTCGGCCGGCCGGCCCCGGTCCAAGCCGTCGACCGCCGGACGCCACCACGAATCCGCCGCCCGGCTCCGCGGCGCCGCCCAGCCGGTGTCCCAGCCGGTGGTCTCCCCGGTCACCGGGGCGGTCTTCTCGCCCCCCGACCAGATCACCTGTGGGCGTCGGGGCGGGGACCGACGCGGCCGGCTCAGCGGGGCGGCACCGGATATCGGCTCGCCGTCGGTGGAGTCCGCGCGGCGGCTCCCGATGTACCCCTGCTCCTGGGAGGTGCCGAGGGTCCACTCACCGGTGTGGTCGCTGACGGGGCCGGCGCCGATCGCCCGCACGGTGGGCCAGCCGGTGTCCACGCCGGCCCGCCACCCGGTGTCGGAGGGCGGCGGATCGAGGTCGTCGTCCTCGTCGGGGGCGGCGTGCCGACCACCGCCATCCGCCCGGCGAACCCCTGACTCCAGCGCCCAGCGGGGAAGGTAGGTGTCGACCGGCTCCTGCTGGCCGCGCTCCAAAGCTCGGCGGCGGCTGGGGGTGCGGTAGCGCTCGGACGCGTACGGCTCGACCGGGAGCGGCTCGGCGGGATCGTCCCAGCGGGCGATCGGCTGGCGCTCGGGCGGGCTGCCCTCCCCGCTTCCCCAGTCCCGGTAGCTCACGGCCGGAGCGTGACCCTTCTCAACCGAAAGTGCAATCCGCTGTCCAGGTGTAGCCGATCGCTCTAGATAGTACGGGACGATCGGCTCCCCGGCTCGACCCGAAAACTGTCCTCCACAGGGTGGGGATTGCGTCTTCGCAGGTCAGAGCAATTCAGGGCCAGATTCTCCACCACTTATCCACACGCTGTGCACACGCTGCGCACATGCTGGTGCACCGGCGTCCACAGGTTGTCCCGAGGCTCGTCCACCGGCGTTGTTGAGGGGTCGACCTCGGGTTCCGTATGGTTACCCCCCGACCGTCCGGGCGGTGGCCCCCGATCGCCGGAGGGTCGCCGGAAGTTGTCACACCCCGGCGGTAGAGCTGAACTGGATCCGGCGCAGTGGAGGGGGGACCCGTGTCGGTCACCGACGACATGCGGACGGACCGGCCCGGTGGGCAGCCCTCCGCGCCACCGCAGCGGGACGGGCAGTTCGAGCGGACTCCGCCCCAGGACGTGGCCGCCGAGCAGTGCGTCCTCGGTGGCATGCTCCTCTCCAAGGACGCCATCGCGGACGTCGTGGAGATCCTCAAGTCGAACGACTTCTACCGCCCGGCGCACGCCACCATCTTCGACGCGATCCTCGACATCTACGGCCGGGGTGAGCCGGCCGACCCGATCACCGTCGCGGCCGCCCTCGCCGACTCCGGTGACCTGGCCCGAATCGGCGGCGCCCCCTACCTGCACACGCTGATCGCCAGCGTGCCCACCGCCGCGAACGCCGCGTACTACGCGCGCATCGTCGGCGAGCGGGCGGTGCTCCGGCGGCTGGTCGAGGCCGGCACCAAGATCGTCCAGCTCGGGTACGGCACCGGACAGGGCGGCAGCCGGGACGTGGACGACGTCGTCGACCTGGCGCAGCAGGCCGTCTACGACGTGACCGAACGCCGGGTGAGCGAGGACTTCGCGGTCCTCGCCGACATGCTCCAGCCGACCCTCGACGAGATCGAGGCGGTGGGTGCCCAGGGCGGCGTGATGACCGGGGTGCCGACCGGCTTCACGGACCTGGACCGGCTCCTCAATGGTCTGCACCCGGGCCAACTCGTGATCGTGGCCGGCAGGCCTGGTTTGGGTAAGTCGACGGCAAGTATGGACTTTGCCCGGAATGCCGCTATCCGGGCCAACCAGGCCGCGGCGATCTTCTCGCTGGAAATGAGCAAGGTCGAGATCGTCATGCGACTCCTCTCGGCCGAGGCCCGGGTGCCGCTGCACGTCCTCCGCAGCGGCCAGCTCTCCGACGACGACTGGACCAAGCTCGCCCGGTGCATGGGCGAGATCAGCGAGGCGCCGCTCTTCGTCGACGACACGCCCAGCATGAACCTGATGGAGATCCGGGCCAAGGCGCGCCGGCTCAAGCAGAAGCACGACCTCAAGATGATCGTGGTCGACTATCTGCAGCTGATGACCTCGCCGAAGCGCACCGAGAGCCGCCAGCAGGAGGTCGCCGACCTCTCCCGGGGCCTCAAGCTGCTGGCCAAGGAGGTCGAGTGCCCGGTGATCGCGGTCAGCCAGC
>JBARAE010000994.1:0-5373 GCA_049791715.1 Micromonospora sp. | reverse complement strand
GCCCCGGGTCGGGCCGGCCGCGGCCGGGCGGGCCCTTTCCGGGCCGTTCGGGCTCGCCTGGCGCCTGCACCGGGGTCAGATCCTCTGGTGGTCGGTCGGCTTCGGCCTGCTCGGGCTGATCCTCGGCGGGGCGGCGAAGGCCGCGGGCAAGTCCGTCGAGGGCAATCCCCAGCTGGAGCAGATCATGGCCCGGCTGGGCGGCAGCTCGGGGCTCGCCGAGGCGTACCTGGGCTCGACACTGAGCCTGGCCGGGCTGGCCGCGGCCGGCTACGGCATCCAGGCCGCGCTGCGGATGCGGTCGGAGGAGACCGCCGGGCGGGCCGAGCCGCTGCTGGCCACCGGCACCCACCGGTCCCGCTGGCTCCTCTCGCACCTGATGTTCGCCCTGCTCGGGCCGGTCGTGGTGCTCGCCGTGACCGGGTTCGCCATCGGGCTGACGTACGGGATCAGCGTCCAGGACGTGCCCCGCGAGCTGCCCCGGATGGTCGGCGCGGCGCTGGCGCAGGTGCCCGCGGCGTGGGTGCTGGCGGGCATCGCGGTACTGCTCTACGGGCTGTTGCCCCGCCTGGCCGGGGTGGCCTGGGCGGTGCTCGCGGTCTGCGTGCTGCTCGGTCAGCTCGGCGCGGTGCTGGAACTGGACCAGTGGCTGCTGGACCTCTCCCCGTTCACCCACACCCCCCAGGTCCTGAGGGAGCACTGGAGCGGTACCCCGCTCTGGGCCCTGGCTGTTCTGGCACTGCTGATGGCGTTCGCCGGGCTGGCCGGCTTCCGCCACCGCGACGTCCCCGTCACCTGACGGGCCCGCGCTCACCTCGCGGTGATCATGGAGTTGACGGCACCTGGAGAGATCCACATCGCCGTCAACTCCATGATCAACACCGACGGGCGGGCGGGGTGGGGTGGGGTGGGGTGGGTCAGGGGGCTGTTTCGTTGCGGATCATCAGGGCTGAGCGGAGGCCGGTGATGTCCAGGACGCGGAGCAGGAAGTCGCCGACGTTGCTCAGCACGAGCAGACTCTGGGCGTGGCTGGCCTTGCGGCTGAGGACGACGAGGGTGCCGAGCCCCTGCGAGTCGCAGAAGGTCACCCCGCCCAGGTCGAGGACGATCCGCGGCGGGGGATCGGCCAGCACCTCATTGACGACGGTGGAGAGCTGACCGGCCGTGAGCATGTCGATCTCACCGGCCAGGCGAAGCACAGTCTCGTCGCCCGTCCGATGTACGGTGATGGACAGTTCGGCACGATCCACCCGGTCAGCCTATCGCGATCTCGACCGCCCGGCCCGGCGAGCGGGACGGCCGTTCGCGGTCGCCCGGCTTGGAGCGGATCGAGCCGATGGTGGGTGAGCCCGGTAACCCCGGCGCGGGGTGGCTGCCGATTCACCGTTCGGCGCTGACACAATGGCGGCATCGTGACCGATACCTTTTCCGCCGGATCCGGCCGCTACCCGGCCGACGCGCCGGCCTCCGAGGCCCTGTTCGACCGCGCCAAGGCCCTCGTGCCCGGCGGGGTGAACTCGCCCGTGCGCGCGTTCCACGCCGTCGGCGGCACCCCGCGCTTCATGGTTCGGGGGGAGGGTCCCTGGCTCTTCGACGCGGACGGCCGGCGCTACGTCGACCTGGTCTGCTCCTGGGGACCGCTGATCCTCGGCCACGCGCACCCCGAGGTGGTGGCGGCCGTGCAGGCCGCCGCCGCGAAGGGGACCAGCTTCGGTACCCCCACCCCGGGCGAGGTGGAGCTGGCCGCCGAGCTCGTCGACCGCACTCCGGTCGAGCAGGTCCGCCTGGTCAACTCCGGCACTGAAGCCACCATGTCGGCGATCCGCCTGGCCCGTGGCTACACCGGTCGCGCCAAGATCATCAAGTTCGCCGGCTGCTACCACGGCCACTCCGACGCGCTGCTCGCCGCCGCCGGCTCCGGGGTCGCCACCTTCGGCCTGCCCGACTCGCCCGGCGTGACCGGCGCGGCGGCCGGCGACACGATCGTGCTGCCGTACAACGACATCAAGGCCGTCGAGGAGGCGTTCGCGGCCGAGGGTCCGCACATCGCCGCGATCATCACCGAGGCGGCCGCCGGCAACATGGGCGTCGTGGCCCCGCGCGACGGCTTCAACCAGCAGCTCGCCGGGATCGCGCACGCGCACGGCGCGCTGCTCATCGTCGACGAGGTGATGACCGGGTTCCGGGTCTCCCGCGCCGGCTGGCACGGCCTCGACCCGTCCGACGCCGACCTGTGGACGTACGGGAAGGTCATGGGCGGCGGCCTGCCCGCCGCGGCCTTCGGCGGGCGCGCCGAGATCATGGCCAGGCTGGCCCCCGCGGGTCCCGTCTACCAGGCCGGGACGCTCTCCGGTAACCCGCTCGCCTGCGCCGCGGGCCTGGCCACGCTGCGGCTCGCCGACGACGCCCTCTACCGCCGGCTCGACGAGACCGCCGCCGTCGTGAGCAAGCTCGCCGGCGATGCGCTGGCCGCCGCCGGCGTCCCGCACCGGCTGTCGTACGCGGGCAACATGTTCTCGATCTTCTTCACCGACGCCGACGTGGTCGACTACGACAGCGCTCGCACCCAGCAGGTGCCCGCGTTCAAGGCGTTCTTCCACGCGATGCTCGCCGCCGGGGTCTACCTGCCCCCGAGCGCGTTCGAGGCGTGGTTCGTGTCGGCGGCGCTGGACGACGCCGCCCTGGAACAGATCGCCGCTGCCCTGCCCGGCGCGGCGACGGCGGCGGCAGCGGCGGGTAACGGGGGGTAGTGGGTGTGAGCGCGAGGAGTGAGCCGGGTCTGCGAGCCCCGCAGTCGCGAACGGGAGGCGTCGCGGTGAGCGCGAGGAGTGAGCCGGGTCTGCGAGCCCCGCAGTCGCGAACGAAGGGGGCGCAGGCGTGAGCGAGACCGTGGTCCACGTGCTGCGGCACGGCGAGGTGTACAACCCGGGCCGGATCCTCTATGGCCGGCTACCCGGCTTCCGCCTCTCCGAGCTGGGCGTGCAGATGGCCAAGGCCGCCGCACAGGCGCTGGCCGATCGGACCGTGGTGCACGTGGTGGCCAGCCCGCTGGAGCGTGCCCAGCAGACCGCCGAGCCGATCGCCGCGCAGTTCGGCATCCCGGTCGGGGTGGACGAGCGGCTGATCGAGAGCGCGAACTGGTTCGAGGGCAAGCGGGTCTCCCCGGGGGACGGCTCGTTCCGCGACCCGCGCAACTGGTGGGTGCTACGCGACCCGATGACCCCGTCCTGGGGTGAGGCCTACCGGGCCATCGCGGAGCGGATGTTCGCGGCCCTGCACGCCGCCCGGATCGCCGCCGAGGGGCGGGAGGCCGTGCTGGTCTCCCACCAGCTCCCGATCTGGACGCTGCGCCGGTACGTCGAGCGCAAGCGACTCTGGCACGACCCGCGCCGGCGGCAGTGCGGGCTGGCCAGCCTCACCTCGTTCCACTTCGACGGCGCCAGGGTCGTCGGTGTCGGGTACACCGAGCCGGCCGCCCACCTGATCGCCATCTCCCCGACTGCCCGGACGGCCAAGGGAGCCTGATGCTCACCCGGAGGCCCGTCGCCGCCCTGCTCGCCGCCGTCACCGCCGTGACGGCGCTGGTGGGCTGCTCCTCCGGCAGCGAGGAGAGCCGGTGCACCAGCAAGGCCGGCATCATCGAGTGCGCCCCCGACCAGCGTTCGGCGGCCCCGAAGATCAGCGGTGAGCTGCTCACCGGCGGTCCGTACGACGTCGCGCAGGCGCGCGGTCAGGTGGTCGTGCTCAACTTCTGGGGCTCGTGGTGCGCGCCCTGCCGCGCGGAGGCGGACGACCTGGAGGCCACCTACCAGGCGACCAAGGCCTCCGGGGTGACCTTCCTCGGGATCAACATCCAGGACAGCAAGGACAAGGCGATCGCCTTCGAGGAGGGCCGGGTCACCTACCCGAGCCTTTTCGACCCGGCGAGCCGGCTGGCGCTGTCCCTCGACATCCCGCCGAACACCATCCCGGCCACCGTCATCCTCGACCGGGACGGCCGGATCGCCACGGTGGTCCGCGCCGCGGTCACCCAGGACGGTCTGCGTCCCCTCGTCGAGCGGGTCGCCGCGGAGCAGCCGGCGCCCAACGGGTCCCGCTGATGGGCGAGACGTTCCGCCAGGTCGCCCAGTCCGGCCCGTTGCTGCTGGCGATCGGTGCGGCGGCGCTCGCCGGGCTGGTCAGCTTCCTCTCCCCGTGCGTGCTGCCGCTGGTGCCCGGCTACCTCTCGTACGTCACCGGGCTCGCCGGCGCAGACCTGGAGGGCCGGACGGCAAGGAAGGACCCCCCGTTGACGCCTCCGGTAGAGGAGGGGGCCCCTGCTGACACCTCCGGGGGCGGCGTGGCGATCCGGCGGCGCTCTACCGCCGCCGCGGTGAAGGGCCGGGTGCTTGCCGGGACGCTGCTCTTCATCGCCGGGTTCACCGTCGTCTTCACCGCCACCGCGATCCTCTTCGCCGGGGTCGGCAAGGTCTTCTTCCAGCACGAACGCGCGCTGGAGATCGTCATCGGCACGCTGATCATCGTGCTGGGGCTGGGCTACCTCGGCGTGGTTCCCGGCATGGAACGCGAGTTCCGGATCCACCGGCTGCCCGCTGCTGGGCTGCTCGGTGCGCCGGTCTTCGGCGCGGTCTTCGCGCTGAGCTGGGTGCCCTGCGTCGGCCCGACGCTCGGCGCGGTGGTGGGGATGGCCACGGTCGCCGGGCAGACGAACCGGGCGGTGGTCCTGGCCGTGGCGTACTGCCTCGGGCTGGGGGTACCGTTCGTCGTCTTCGGGCTGGGCTTCCACCGCCTGCTCGGCGTGTTCCGTGCGGTGCGGCGCAACAGCCGCTGGGTGACCCGGATCGGTGGCGCCCTGCTGATCCTGATCGGCCTGGCCCTCGTCACCGGCGGGTGGCAGAACTTCGTGATCTGGTTGCAGACGACCGTGGGCGTGGGCGAGGTGAGCATCTGATGACGACCGTGGACGACCGGCCGGCGGCCCCGCCCGCCGATGCGCCCCGGCGACGGGTCAACCCGGTGCTGGCCCTGCTGCGCAACTCGTGGCGGCAGCTGACCAGCATGCGTACCGCGCTGGTCCTGCTCTTCCTGCTCGCGGTGGCCGCCATCCCCGGCTCGGTGCTGCCGCAGCGTGGGGTCAACCCGGAGAAGGTCGACCAGTACTTCGTCGATCACCCCGACCTGGCCCCGCGGCTGAACCAGCTCGGCATGTTCGAGGTCTTCGGCTCGGTCTGGTTCTCCGCGATCTACCTGCTGCTCTTCACCTCGCTGGTCGGCTGCGTCCTGCCCCGGATGCGCGACCACGTCCGCGCGCTGCGCATGAAGCCGCCGGCCGCGCCGAAGCGGCTGGACCGGCTGCCCCAGCACGCGGTGCTGGAG
>JBARAE010000993.1:0-4482 GCA_049791715.1 Micromonospora sp. | reverse complement strand
ACCGGACGGGGGGCCGCGGCGGCCGCCGCGGCCAGGCCGGCGACCGACTCGTCCGAGGTCACGTCGCACTCGACGGCGGTGGCCGCACCACCGGCCGCCTCGATCTCGGCGACCAGACCGGCCAGCCGGTCGGTACGGCGGGCGGCGGCGAGCACGTGGAAACCCTCGGCGGCCAGGCGGCGGGCGGTGGCGGCGCCGATCCCGCTGGACGCCCCGGTGACGATCGCGACTGAGGTCATCGGGTCATTCTCCCCCCGCCCCCATGAGCGCGCTGATGAGGTCCGTCACGCCCGGGGCCGGGCAGTGCGCATTTCCGAAGCCCGATGGGGAAGATGACATCCGGCGTGGAGGTTGACCGAGAAGCGCCGGTCGTGCGGGACGGCATCAACCGTGACAGAGGGAGCGGACGTGGCGGATGTGCACACCGGTGTCGGTCGTCAGCGAGGTGCCCTGCCGTGGCCGCGGCCGCGCCGGATCGCCACCCTCTCCGTCCACACCTCGCCCCTGCACCAGCCCGGAACGGGCGACGCGGGCGGCATGAACGTCTACATCCTCGAGGTGGCCCGGCGCCTGGCCGAGGCCGACGTCGAGGTGGAGATCTTCACCCGGGCGACCTCCGGTGACCTGCCCCCGGTGGTCGAGATGGCCCCGGGCGTGCACGTCCGGCACATCACCTCCGGCCCCCTGGAGGGGCTGACCAAGGAGGAGTTGCCGGGGCAGCTCTGCGCCTTCACCGCCGGGGTGCTCCGGGCCGAGGCGGCCCGCCCGCCGGGCCACTACGACCTGATCCACTCGCACTACTGGCTCTCCGGCCAGGTCGGCTGGCTGGCCAAGGAACGCTGGGGCGTGCCCCTGGTGCACACCGCGCACACCCTGGCCAAGGTCAAGAACGCGCAACTCGCCGCGGGTGACCGTCCCGAGCCGAAGGCGCGCGTCATCGGGGAGGAGCAGGTGGTCGCCGAGGCCGACCGGCTGGTCGCGAACACCCGGGTCGAGGCCCGTGACCTGCTCCACCGGTACGACGCCGATCCGGCGCGGGTATCCGTGGTGGAGCCGGGCGTCGACCTGGAGCGGTTCCGCCCGGCCACCGGGGACCGGCGCCGCGCCGCGCTCGCCGCCCGCCGCCGGCTGGGGTTGCCCACCCAGGGGTACGTGGTCGCGTTCGTCGGGCGGATCCAGCCGCTCAAGGCGCCGGACGTGCTCATCCGGGCGGTCGCGGCGCTGCGCGAGCGGGATCCCGCACTGGCCGACCAGGTGACGGTGGTGATCTGCGGCGGTCCCAGCGGTAGCGGCCTGGACCGGCCGACCGCCCTCATCGAGTTGGCCGCCGCGCTCGGCGTCACGGACCGGGTGCGGTTCCTGCCGCCGCAGACCGGCGAGGACCTGCCCGCCCTCTACCGGGCCGCCGACCTGGTCGCCGTGCCGTCGTACAACGAGTCGTTCGGCCTGGTCGCGCTGGAGGCCCAGGCGTGCGGTACGCCGGTGCTCGCCGCCGCCGTGGGCGGCCTGGTCACCGCCGTGCGGGACGAGGTCAGCGGCGTGCTCATCGACGGCCACGACCCGGTCGACTGGGCCCGTGCGCTGGCCCGGCTGCTGCCGGACCCGGTCCGCCGGGCCGCCCTGGCCGGGGGCGCGGAGCGGCATGCCCGGAACTTCTCCTGGCAACGCACCGTCTCCGGGCTGCTCGCGGTCTACGGCGAGGCGATCGCCGAGCACCGCAGCCGGCTCGCCGCCCGGTTGGCGGGCGACCCCGCGCTCTCCTGCTCCTGGTGAGCCGCCGCCGGGTGGGTGGGGTTCCGCGCCCGTAAAGTGGTTCCGATGAGCCGCACGAGCGAGGTCGCCGCCCTGATCGAGTCCGTCTGCACCGAGCGGGAGCTGGACTGGGAGTCCACCGGTGAGACGTCGTACGCGGTCACCCTGCCGGGGACGCACAAGCTCAAGACGATCTGCAACCTGATCGTCGGGGAGCACGCGCTGCGGATCGAGGCGTTCGTGATGCGCCAGCCGGACGAGCGCCGCGAGGAACTCTGGGCCTGGCTGCTGCAGCGCAACGCGCGGATGTACGGGGTGTCGTTCTCCATCGACACGGTCGGCGACGTCTACCTCACCGGCCGGGTCAACCTGGCCGGCATCGACGCCGACGAGCTGGACCGGCTGTTCGGCGCCGTGCTGACGTACGCCGACGAGTCCTTCGACACCATGCTGGAGATCGGCTTCGGCACGGCGATCCGCCGGGAGTGGGAGTGGCGGGTCAAGCGGGGCGAATCCACCGCCAACCTGGCCGCGTTCGCGCACCTCTTCGAGCCCTCCGCCGGTGCTCGGGCGTCCGCCGGCAGCGCTACCTCGGCCCACGGAGGTTCGGACCCGTCCTGACGGGTATGCCGCACCGCGCGGTGCGGCACTGGGACCCACCGCGGGCCGAGGACGGAACTGTCGAGGAGCGTGTGTCCCATGGCTCAGCGAAGCAGCTCAGGTCGCGGCACGACTGCGACCAGGACGAAGCGGCAATCCGGCAACCAGACCCCGGGTACACCGGGAATCTCCGAATCCGATATCTCCCGGATGAAGGTCGACGACATCCGGGGCCAGCTGCGCCGTCGCGGGGTGTCCGGGATCTCCGCCCTGCGCAAGCCGGAACTGGTGAAGACCCTGGCGAGGACCCTCCGGTCGGAGGGTCGCGGCGGTGGCGCCGCCCGCAAGGCCACCGGACCGGCCGGCCGCGCCGCGCCGACGAAGAAGGCGGTCGCCAAGAAGGCTCCGGCGAAGAAGACCGCCGCGGCTCGGGCCAAGGCCGCGCCGTCCGCGAAGGCCACCGGGGCGCGGGCGAAGAAGGCGGCGCCCGCGAAGAAGGCACCCGCGAAGAAGGCGCCCTCCGCGCGGAAGGCGGCCCCCGCGAAGAAGGCGCCGGCAAAGAAGGCGCCCTCGGCGCGGAAGGCGGCCCCGGCCAGGAAGGCACCACCGCCCCGGGCCGGCGTCGCGAAGGCCACGGCCGGCGGGGTTGCCACGGTGGTGCCTTCGCGGGCCGGGGTCACCGCGACGGGGAGGGCCACTCCGGTCCGTACCGGTCGATCCTCCTCCCGTTCGGTGGGGTCGTCCCAGCAGATCACGTCGCTGGGGGATCGTCCGGAGCGTCCCGGCCGGAGCCTGGTGACCGCCAATCACGAGGTGATCCAACGTTGGGCGCAGGCCCGGAACGCCAAGCCGGCCACCATCGCCGGCACCGAGCGGGAAGGCCGGCCCGGGGTGCTGACGTTCAACATCCCCGGTTACCGGGAGAGCAGCCGGATTCGCGAAGTCAGCTGGGACGACTGGTTCCGGACATTCGACTCACGCGGGCTGAATCTGATTTACCAGGAGCAGATGCGGGACGGCCGACAGAGCAATTTCTTCCGTACCGAGAACCCGGATCGCGAGGACGCCTGAGGTTTACGGGAATGGCGGACGGGAACCCGCTGTTGGCACCCCAGAGGCCCGGAGTAGGGACAGCGGATCTCGGACGCCGGTGCTGTGACCGGCGAGACAGTGATCTGAGTTGAATCCGGATTCTGGGCGAACTAACTTTATTGCACCGCGTCACGCTTGGAAACGTTCGGGGGAGCGGCGGATCGATCAGGTCCGCGCAGGCGAGGCGCGAGGGAACGGGTGGAGCAACACCGTTGGGGGACGGTGCCACTCGTGAAACCGGCGGCGCGAGCGGGCGACGCTTACGGGGGTGAGTGTCGCCCGCCGCCGCCGGGCGCACGGTGTGAGCGCCCATCACGACGGGGGTCGTGGTGGGCGCTCAGCCGTCTTTTCGACCTCTTTCAGCGGCCCGCGGTCAGGATCTCGCCGGCCCGGTCGTGCTCCGCGCGCCGTGCGGCGACCCGCCGCTCCCGCGGCGGCCCGGCGAGCAGGTGGCCGACCGCCGCGACCAGGCCCAGCCCGCCGACGATCAGCCAGTGCCGCTCACCCAGGTACTGCAGGCTCAGGCCGCCGAGGGCCGGCGCCACGAAGGACGCCGCGGGGAAGGTCAGGTAGAAGACGGACTGGTAGCGGGCGCGCAGCTCGGGCGGGGCCAGGTCGGCGTTGATCTGCGCGTTCGGCGGTGCGGCGAGCATCTGGCCGACCGTCCACACCACCGCCGCGGCGAGGTAGACCGGCAGGTCGTCGGCGAGGGCCAGAGCCCCGAAACCGAGCGCCATCAGCCCGGTGGAGACCGACAGCACGGCCGCCTTCCGGTACGGCTCGATCAGGCGCGGCACGAAGAGCTGCCCGATCACGATCAGCGCTCCGCCGAGCGCCACGACCAGCCCGTACGCCGAGGGGCGCAGGCCGTCCGCCCGCATCGCCAGGGGCATGATGGTCGAGGTCTGCATGGTGAGCACGGCCAGCAGGAAGGTCAGCCCCACGAAGACCAGGAAGATCCGGTCGGTCAGCGCGGTGCGCAGCCCCGGCCGGCGCCGCGTCTCGGCAGCCGGACGCCGCTGGACCAGGGTCTCCGGC
>JBARAE010000992.1:0-12217 GCA_049791715.1 Micromonospora sp. | reverse complement strand
GTACGCCACGGCGTACCGGCCCCCGGTGGGAGAACCTCGGTCATCGCACGAATTCGGCGGCACCGTTGGCCAGGTCGAGCAGCGGCGCGGGCGCGACACCCAGCACGAGCGTGGCCAGCACGCCGATCACCAGGGCGGCCGAGGTGAGTGCGCCCGGCACGGTGACCGTCGGGGTGGCCTCGCCCGGCTCGGAGAGCCACATCATCACCACGACCCGCAGGTACGGGAAGGCGAGCACCATGCTGGTCAGCACGCCGGCGATCACCAGCCACGCCTGGTCCGCGTCCAGCGCCGGGGCGAAGACCGCGAACTTGCTGGTGAACCCGCTGGTCAGCGGGATACCGGCGAAGGCCAGCAGGATGAAGGTGAAGATCGCCGCGAAGAACGGCGACCGCCGGCCCAGCCCGGCCCAGCGGGACAGGTGGGTGGCCTCGCCGTCGGCGTCCCGGACCAGGGTCACCACGGCGAACGCGGCGAGGACCGAGAAGCCGTACGCGACCAGGTAGAACATCGTCCCGGAGAGCCCGTCCTTGCTCGGCGCCAGCACGCCCACCAGCAGGTAGCCGGCGTTCGCGATCGACGAGTACGCCAGCAGCCGCTTGATGTCGGTCTGCGTCACCGCCAGCACCGCACCGACCAGCATGGTCAGCACCGCCACCGCGCCGAGGACCGGGGTGAAGTCCCAGGCGGCCCCGGAGAAGGCGACGTGGAAGACCCGCAGCAGGGCGCCGAACGCGGCGACCTTGGTGCAGGCGGCCATGAAGCCGGTCACCGGAGTCGGGGCACCCTGGTAGACGTCCGGCGTCCAGACGTGGAACGGCGCCGCCGCAGCCTTGAAGAGCAGGCCGACGGCGAGCAGCGCCATGCCGGCGAAGAGCAGCACCTGGCTGGCCGGGGAGTCGGTGACCGCGGCGTGCACGGTGGCGAAGTCGACCCCGGCCGACCGGCCCGGGATGCCCGAGGTGAAGCCGTAGATCAGGGCCACGCCGAAGAGGAAGAACGCCGAGGCGTACGCACCGAGCATGAAGTACTTCAGCGCGGCCTCCTGGCTCAGCAGCCGCCGGCGGCGGGCCAGCGCGCAGAGCAGGTAGAGCGGCAGCGAGAAGACCTCGAGCGCGATGAACATGGTCAGCAGGTCGTTCGCCGCCACGAAGATCAGCATGCCGCCGATCGCGAACGTGGTCAGCGGGTACACCTCGGTGGTGCCGCCGGCACCCTCGGCCTGCCGCCGGTCGTCGACCGACTCGGCGGTGACCGCGGCGTGGGCCACGAACGCCCCGCCCCGCTCGATCGAGCGCTCACCGATGAGCAGCAGCGCCATCGCGGCGAGGATCAGGATCGAGCCCTGGAGGAACAGCGTCGGCCCGTCCACGGCGATCGCCTGGCCGGCGGTGAGCAGCCGGTCGTCGGCGTTGAGGATCACCATGGTGAGCGCGGCGAGCACCGCCGCCAGGGCGAGCAGCAGCTGCACCGTGTTGCGGAGCCGCCGCGGCACGAACGCCTCGACCAGGACGCCGACCAGGGCGGCACCCAGCATGATCAGGATCGGAGCGAGCGCCGCGTAGTCGATCGACGGCAACTTGAGCTCGGTCATTGCAGCCTTCCATTCGCGACTGCGGGGCTCACTCGCTCCGCTCGTTCACTCCTCGCGCTCATCACTTTGCGGCCTCCTGGACGCTGCCGACCGTCGGTGCAGGGTCGGTCCGGCCGACGTCCTGCATGGTCGCCTTGACGGCGGGGTTGATGACATCGGTGACCGGCTTCGGGTAGAAGCCGAGCAGCACGATCAGCGCGATCAGCGGGGCGACCACGACCTTCTCGCGCAGGCTGAGGTCACGGCGCATGCCGTCGACCTCGGTGAGGGCCGGGTTGAGCGTGCCCTGGGTGGTGCGCTGGATCATCCACAGCACGTACGCCGCGGCCAGGATGATGCCGAGCGTGGCGATCACCGCGACCGGCTTGTTGGTGGTGAACGTGCCGATCAGCACCAGGAACTCGGAGATGAACGGCGCGGTGCCGGGCAGCGCCAGGGAGGCGAGACCGGCGAAGAAGAGCACCCCGGCCAGCAGCGGGACCAGCTTGCCCACGCCGCCGAAGTCGCTGATCAGCGCCGAGCCGCGGCGGGCGATCAGCATGCCCACCACCAGGAAGAGCAGGCCGGTGGCGAGGCCGTGGTTGAGCATGTACAGCACCGCGCCGGTGCCCGCCTGGGTGGTGAAGGCGAAGATGCCGACCCCGATGAAGCCGAAGTGGGCGATCGAGGTGTACGACACCAGCCGCTTGAGGTCGTTCTGGCCGACCGCCAGCAGCGCGGCGTAGATGATGCCGATCAGGCCCAGCGCCAGCGCCCAGGGGGCGAACCACTTCGACGCCTCGGGGAAGAGCGGCAGGCAGTACCGCAGGATGCCGAAAGTGCCGACCTTGTCCAGCACGCCGACCAGCAGCGCGGCGGCACCGGCCGGGGCCGCGCCACCGGCGTCCGGCAGCCAGGTGTGGAACGGGAAGAACGGCGCCTTGATCGCGAAGGCGAGGAAGAAGCCGAGGAAGAGCCAGCGCTCGGTGCCGGTGGAGATGTCCACCTGGCTCAGCGCCTGCCAGTCGAAGGTCTTCCCGCCGACGACCCAGAGGCCGATCACCGCGGCCAGCATGAACAGACCGCCGACCAGCGAGTAGAGGAAGAACTTCACCGCCGCGTACTGCCGCTGGTGGCCGCCGTAGCTGCCGATCAGGAAGTACATCGGCACCAGCATGACCTCGAAGAACACGTAGAACAGGAACACGTCGGCGGCGGCGAAGACGCCGATCATCGTGCACTCGAGGATCAGCAGCAGGGCGAAGTAGACCGGCACCGACCGCTTGGACGACTCCGCGTCGTGCCAGGAGGCCAGGATCACCAGCGGCACCAGGATCGCGATCAGCATCAGCATGACCAGCGCGATGCCGTCGGCAGCGAAGGTGAAGCTGACGCCCCAGGTCGGGATCCACGGGTACGACTCGCGGAACTGGAACCGGTCACCGTCGGCCTGGAAGGTGATCCACATGATCACCGAGAGCACCAGCACCAGCAGCGACCAGCCGAACGCCACCTGCTTGGCCAGCTCCGGCCGGCGCCGTGGCAGCAGGGCCACGATCAGGGCGCCGACCAGCGGCGCCACGGTGAGCACCGAGAGGAACGGGAAGTTGGACATTATTCGGCCTTACCTCCGTCGTGACTGCGTGGCCCGCCGGCGGGGGCGGCCGGGAAGAGGTCGATCACGCCAGCCACCCCGCCTGTACCGCCAGGAACGCCGCCACCACGAGCAGCGCACCGGTGAGGATCGAGGTCGCGTACGACCGCACGAAGCCGGTCTGCAGCCGCCGGAGCCTGCCGGAGCCACCGCCGACCCCCGCGGCGAGGCCGTTGACCAGCCCGTCGATGCCCCGGTTGTCGAGGTAGACCAGCGCCCGGGTGAGGAAGATGCCCGGCTTCTCGAAGACCGCCTCGTTGAAGGCGTCGGTGTAGAGGTTGCGGCGGGCCGCGGTGACCAGCACGCCGGCCGGCTGCGGCTCGGTGGCCGTGCCGTTGCGGAACAGGGCCCAGGCGAGTCCGGCGCCGAGCAGGGTGAACACCACCGAGAGGGTGGTCACCAGCCACTCGGCGAGAACCGCGTGCTGTCCCTCCTCCTGGTGGCCGAGCCCGGCGGTCGCCTCCAGCCAGTCGGGCACTGAGCTGATCATCAGCGCACCGGCGGCGACCGAGCCGATCGCCAGCAGGATCAGCGGGATCGTCATCAGCTTCGGCGACTCGTGCGGGTGCTCGATGTCCTCGGTCCACCGCTTCGGCCCGTGGAAGGTGAGCACGAAGAGGCGGGTCATGTAGAAGGCGGTCAGGCCGGCGCCGAGCAGCGCCGCGCCACCGAAGAGCCAGGCCGTCCAGCCCTCCCGCTCGAACGCCGCCCCGATGATCGGTTCCTTGGTGAAGTAGCCGGAGAGCGGCGGGATGCCGATGATGGCCAGCCAGCCCATCATGAAGGTCAGCCAGGTGACCTTCATGTACTTCGACAGGCCGCCGAAGCGGCGGATGTCCACCTGGTCGTTCATGCCGTGCATGACCGAGCCGGCGCCGAGGAACATGTTGGCCTTGAAGAAGCCGTGCGCCAGCAGGTGCACGATGGCCAGCGCGTACGCCCCGCCGCCGAGGCCGACGCCGAGGAACATGTAGCCGATCTGGCTCACCGTCGACCAGGCCAGCACCCGCTTGATGTCGTCCTTGGCCGCGCCGATCAGGCAGCCCATCAGCAGGGTGACCGCGCCGACGCTGACCACCACGATCTGGAGCGTGTGGTTGGCCGAGAAGATGGGGTTGGAGCGGGCGATCAGGTAGACGCCGGCGGTGACCATCGTGGCCGCGTGGATGAGCGCGGACACCGGGGTCGGGCCCTCCATCGCGTCCGGCAGCCACGCCTGGAGCGGGAACTGGCCGGACTTGCCGGTCGCGCCGAGCAGCAGCAGCAGGCCGAGCACCAGCACGGTGGTCGCGCCCACCGAGCCGATCCCGTTGAACACCTCGTCGTACTGGGTGGTGCCCAGGGTGGCGAACATGACGAAGATGCCGATGGCCAGGCCGGCATCGCCGACCCGGTTCATCAGGAACGCCTTCTTACCGGCGGTGGCCGCGCTCGGCCGCCCGTACCAGAAGGAGATCAGCAGGTACGACGCCAGACCGACGCCCTCCCAGCCGAAGTAGAGCATCACGTAGTTGTTGCCCAGCACCAGCAGGAGCATCGCGGCGACGAAGAGGTTGAAGTACGCGAAGAACCGCCGTCGGCCCTCGTCGTGCGCCATGTACTCGACCGCGTAGAGGTGGATCAGGAAGCCCACCCCGGTGATCAGCAGGACGAAGACCGCGGCCAGCGGGTCGAAGAGCAGGCCGAAGTCCACCTTGAAGTCACCGACCGAGATGAACTGCCAGAGGCTCTGCTCGACCGACTTGTTCTCCAGGCCACGCAGCTGGAAGAAGTAGGTCAGGCCGAGCACGAAGGCGGCGCCGATGGAGGCCACCCCCAGCCAGTGCCCCCAGCGGTCGGCCCGCCGGCCGAGCAGCAGCAGGATCGCCGCGCTGACCAGCGGGATGGCCACCAGCAGCCAGACGCTGCCCAGCAGCCCCGAGGCTTCCGCGAATCGCACAGTCTCTTCCACCGCAGGCCCCTCAGTACTTCAGCAGGTTGGCGTCGTCGACGCTCGCCGAGCGCCGGGTCCGGAAGATCGACATGATGATCGCGAGCCCGACAACGACCTCGGCCGCCGCCACCACCATCACGAAGAACGCCATGATCTGGCCGTTCAGGTCGCCGTTGATCCGGCTGAAGGTGACGAGCGTCAGGTTGGCGGCGTTGAGCATCAGCTCGACGCACATGAACAGCACGATCGCGTTCCGCCGGACCAGCACCCCGACCGCGCCGATGGTGAACAGCACCGCCGCGAGGACCAGGTAGTAGTTCGGCTCGACCGAGAAGAACTCGTTCATTTCTTGTCCGTCCCCTTCAGGGAGGTCTCCTCAGCGGTCAGCTCGCGGACCGGCAGGATGTCCGGGGTGCTCCGCTCGGTCAGCCGGCCGTCCGGCAGGCGGGCCGGGGTGGCCACCGAGGAGGAGGTGGCGAAGACACCCGGGCCGGGCTTCGGGCCGGGGTAGTTGCCGGGGCGGAACCGCGCCTTCATAGTGGCGACCTGGTCCATCCGGTCCTCCTTACGCCGCTCGACGTGCGCCAGCACCATCGCGCCGACCGCCGCCGTGATCAGCAGCGCCGACGTCAGCTCGAAGGCGAAGACGTACTTGGTGAAGAGCAGCCGGGCGATGCCCTGCACGTTGCCCTCGGCGTTCGGCTTGTCCAGGCCGACCGCGGTGACGCCGGACAGCGCGCGGAAGAGGCCCGTGCCGACCAGGCCGGCGAAGCCGAGCGCCAGGACGATCGCGGCGGTCCGCTGACCGCGCAGCGTCTCGATCAGCGAGTCCGAGGCGTCCCGGCCGACCAGCATCAGCACGAACAGGAAGAGCATCATGATCGCGCCGGTGTAGACGATGATCTGCACCATGCCGATGAACGGGCCCGCCTGGAGGACGTAGAACACGCCCAGGCAGAGCATCGTCACCACCAGCCAGAGCGCCGAGTGCACCGCGTTGCGGGCCCACACCATGCCGATCGCGCCGATCAGCGCCAGCGGGGCGAGGATCCAGAAGGTCACCGCCTCGCCGCCACCGACCGAGGCTGCCTCGGCGAGCACCGTCTGCGTGGTCATGCCGTGTCTCCCTTGCCTGCCGCCGCCCGCTGGGCCTGCTGCTCGGCGCCGGGGAAGGTCACCGCGGGGTGCTCCTCCACCTGGTACCGACCGGGGTTGTTGGCCGAGTGCTCGGCACCGGCCGAGGTGCCCGGGTTGGTCAGCGCGCCGACGTAGTAGTCCTTCTCGCTGTCGCCCAGCCGCATCGGGTGCGGTGGCTGCTCCATGCCCGGCAGCAGCGGCGCGAGCAGCTGCTCCTTGGTGAAGATCAGGTCCTGCCGGTTGTCCCGGGCCAGCTCGTACTCGTTGCTCATGGTGAGCGAACGGGTCGGACAGGCCTCGATGCAGAGCCCGCAGAAGATGCACCGGGCGTAGTTGATCTGGTAGACGCTGGCGTACCGCTCACCCGGGGAGTGGCGCTGCTCCTCGGTGTTGTCGCCACCCTCCACGTAGATCGCGTCGGCCGGGCAGGCCCAGGCGCAGAGCTCGCACCCGATGCACTTCTCCAGGCCGTCCGGGTGCCGGTTGAGGATGTGCCGCCCGTGGTAGCGCGGCGCCGAGACCGGCGGCTTGAACGGGTAGTCGGTGGTGACGACCTTCCTGAACATGTGCGAGAAGGTGACCCCGAAGCCCTTGAACGTTCCGGTGATCGCGCCCACGTCACACCTCCCTGGAGTCCGAGCCGGCGGCGATGTTGGCCGGCTCCCGCTCGGCGACCACGCGCTTGGTGCGCGGGCTCGGTGGTACCTGCAGGTCCATCGGGGGCAGCGGGAAGCTGCCGTGCGGACGGCTGTTGACCTGTTCCTGGACCGTCGGCTTCGGCTCCTTCTTGTGGCTCGGCCAGAAGAGCGTGGCCAGCAGCAGGACGCCCGCGCCGATGCCGGTGGCGAGCAGCCGGTCCCTGGTCTGCCAGTCCTCGATCGAGCGGAGGCCGGAGAGCACCAGGATCCAGACCAGGTTGATCGGGAGCAGGACCTTCCACCCGAACCGCATGAACTGGTCGTACCGGAGCCGGGGCAGTGTGCCCCGCAGCCAGACGAAGACGAAGACCAGGATCAGCACCTTGCCGAAGAACCAGAGCATCGGCCACCAACCCGAGTTGGCGCCCGACCACAGGGTGATCGGCCAGGGGGCCCGCCAGCCGCCGAGGAAGAGCGTGGTGGTGACCGCGGACATGGTCACCATCGAGACGTACTCGGAAAGCATGAAGAGCGCGAACTTCAGCGAGCTGTACTCGGTCATGAAGCCCGCGACCAGCTCCGACTCCGCCTCGGGCAGGTCGAACGGCGCCCGGTTGGTCTCACCGACGGTGGCGATGAAGAAGATGATGAAGCTGGGCAGCAGCAGGATCGCGTACCAGCCCGGCGCGGGCAGGTCGAAGCCACCGATGCTGAGGTGCGTGCCGTGGGCCTGCTTGGCGACGATCCCGCTGGTGGACATCGTGCCGGCGGTCATGAACACCGCCACGATGCTCAGCCCCATGGCGACCTCGTACGAGATCATCTGGGCGCTCGACCGGAGACCGCCGAGCAGCGGGTACGTCGAGCCGGAGGCCCAGCCGCCGAGCACGATGCCGTAGATGCCCATCGAGGAGCAGGCGAGGATCACCAGCACCGCCACCGACACGTCGGTGACCTGCAGCGGCGTGTGGTGGCCGAAGATGCTGACCATCGGGCCGAACGGCACCACCGACAGCGCGGTGACCGCGCAGATCACCGAGATGGTGGGCGCGAAGAAGAAGACGACCTTGTCGGCGGTCCGCGGGAGGATGTCCTCCTTGAAGGCCATCTTCAGGCCGTCGGCGAGGGTCTGCAGCAGACCGAACGGGCCGACCTGGTTGGGGCCGGGCCGGACCGCCATGAAGCCGACGACCCGCCGTTCGAACCAGACGCCCAGCAGGGTGGCGAGCAGGCCGAAGACGAAGGCGAAGACGATCTTGATAAGGACCAGCCACCAAGGGTCCTTGCCGAAGTCGGCCAGCGTCGGGTCCTGCGCCAGGTAGAGCGCGTTCACTGGTTACCCCCGGAGTTGAGGAGCGGGCCCGGGAGACCGGCCTCGTCCGCCGCCACCCGTCCGGCCGGCACGGCCGCGGTCGGGGCGGGAACGGAGATCCGTACGACCGTGCCGGACGTCGCGCCGAGGCTGCGCCGCACGGTCGAGCCGGGTGAGTTGGTCGGCAGCCAGACGACGCCGTCCGGCATCTCGGTGATCGCCGCCGGCAGGGTGACCGCCCCGCGGTCGGTGCCCACCGTCACGGGGTCACCGTCGGCGACGCCGATCGCCTCCGCGGTGCCCTTGCCCAGCCGGACCACCGGCGGCCGGGCGGTGCCCAGGAGGTACTCGTCGCCGTCGGTCAGGCTGCCCAGGTCGAGCAGCTGGTGCCAGGTGGCCAGCACGGCCTCCCCGGCACCGGGCTGCGGCACCGCCGCCGGCTCGACGGACGGCGCCGACGGGCGCTCCACCCGGGTCGGCGGCAGCCCGCCCAGCTCCCGGCGGATGCTCATCACATCGCCGGTGCCGAGCCGCACGTCGAGCTGCGCGGCGAGCGCGTCGAGCACCCGGCCGTCGGTCATCGCGCCGGTCTCCAGCACCACGTCGAAGGGACGCAGCCGGCCCTCCCAGTCCAGGAAGCTGCCGGCCTTCTCGACCACCGGGGCGACCGGGAAGACCACGTCCGCCCGGCGCGCCACGGCGCTCATCCGAAGCTCCAGGCTGACCAGGAACGGCACCGCGTCCAGGGCCTGCTCGGCCAGGCGCGGGTCGGCCAGGTCGGCCGGGTCCACGCCGGCCACCACGAGGGCACCGAGCTGGCCGTTCGCGGCCGCGGCGATGATCCCGTCGGTGTCCCGGCCGGCCTGGCTGGGGATGACGCCGGCGGCGATGTCCCACGCCTCGCCGAGCTCGGCCCGGGCGGCCGGCTCGGTGACCGGACGGCCGCCGGGGAGCAGGGTCGGCAGGCAACCGGCGTCGACCGCGCCACGGTCGCCTGCGCGCCGCGGCACCCAGGCCAGCTTCGCCCCGGTACGCCGGGCGATGTCGGCCGCCGCCGACAGCCCGCCGGGCACCCCGGCCAGCCGCTCACCGACGACCAGGATCGCCCCCTCGGCGCTCAGCGCCTCGGCGACCGTGGCGTGCTCGGCCAGCACGCTGGCCTCCTCGCCCGGCACCACCCGGGCCAGCTTGGCCCCGAGCTTCTCCAGGCCGCGGGTCGCGAACGGCGCGATCGCGTACACCGTGAGCTTCTTCTTCAGGTACGCCTTGCGCAGCCGCAGGAAGAGGATCGGGCACTCCTCCTCGGGCTCCAGGCCGACCAGCACCACCGCGGGCGCGTTCTCCACGTCCGCGTAGGTGACGTCGGTGACCCCGGCAACGCTGCTGGCCAGGAAGTCGGCCTCCTCGCGGGAGACCGGCCGGGCCCGGAAGTCGATGTCGTTGGTGTTGAGGGCGATCCGGGCGAACTTCGCGTACGCGTAGGCGTCCTCGACGGTCAGCCGGCCGCCGGTGAGCACCGCCGTGCCCCGGCCGCCGTCCCGGGCGGCGCGCAGCCCCTCGGCGGCCCGGGTGAGTGCCTCACTCCAGGACGCCTCGCGCAGCTCGCCGGTCCGCTCGTCGCGGACCATCGGGGTGGTGATCCGGTCGAAGGCGCGGGCGTACTGGAAGCCCCACCGCCCCTTGTCGCAGTTCCACTCCTCGTTCACCGCCGGGTCGTCGCCGGCCAGCCGGCGCAGCACCTTGCCGCGCCGCCAGTCGGTGCGCTGGGCGCAACCGGCGGAGCAGTGCTCGCAGACGCTCGGGCTGGAGACCAGGTCGAACGGGCGGGCCCGGAACCGGTACTGGGTGCCGGTCAGCGCGCCGACCGGGCAGATCTGCACCGTGTTCCCGGAGAAGTACGAGTTGAACGGCACGTCACCCGCGTCGCCCTCTTCGCCGTACGCGTCGTCCCGGTAGATGTTGATCTCCTCGGCGGACGACCGGTTCATCAGGTCGATGAACTTGTCGCCGGCGATCTCCTCGGAGAACCGGGTGCACCGCTGGCACAGCACGCACCGCTCGCGGTCGAGCAGCACCTGGGTGCTGATCTCCAGCGGCTTCTCGTACTCCCGCTTGTGCTCGTGGAACCGCGAGTCCGTGCGGCCGGTGGACATCGCCTGGTTCTGCAGCGGGCACTCACCGCCCTTGTCGCACATCGGGCAGTCGAGCGGGTGGTTCACCAGGAGCAGCTCCATGATCCCCGCCTGCGCCTTCTTGGCGACCGGAGAGGTGAGCTGGGTGCGCACCACCATGCCGTCGGCGACGGTCTGCGTGCAGGAGGCGACCGGCTTGCGCTGGCCCTCCACCTCCACCAGACACTGCCGGCACGCGCCGGCCGGGGCCAGCAGCGGGTGGTCGCAGAAGCGGGGGATCTCGGTCCCCATCTGCTCGGCGACCCGGATCAGCAGGGCGCCCTTGGGGGCGGTGACCTCGATGCCGTCGATGGTGAGGGTGACGGTCTCGGTCTGCTTGGCTACGTCGGTCATCAGTGCGCTCCCACCAGCTGCTTGTCGGAGAGCTTCGGCGCGGTACGTCCCTCGATGTAGTCGAGGTAGTCCTGCTTGAAGTACTTCAGCGACGAGGTCACCGAGCTGGTCGCACCGTCGCCCAGGCCGCAGAACGCGCGGCCCAGGACGTTGTCGCAGGTGTCCAGCAGGGTGTCCAGGTCCTCGTAGGTGCCGTGGCCGGACAGGATGCGCCGGTAGATCCGGGCCATCCAGTAGTTGCCCTCGCGGCACGGGGTGCACTTGCCGCACGACTCGTGGTGGTAGAACTCCATCCACCGGTAGGTCGCGTACACCGGGCAGTCCTGGTCGGAGAAGATCTGCGTCGCCGTGGTGCCCAGGATCGAGCCGGCCGCCGCCACCCCCTCGAAGTCCAGCGGCACGTCCAGGTGCTCGGCGGTGAGCAGCGGGGTCGACGACCCGCCCGGGGTCCAGAACCGCAGGTTGTGCCCCGGCTGCATGCCGCCGGCCAGCTCGATCAGCTCGCGCAGGGTGATCCCCATCGAGCACTCGTACTGGCCGGGGTTGGCGATCCGACCGGAGAGCGAGTAGATCATCGGGCCGGACGACTTCTCCGTCCCCATGGTCTTCCACCAGTCGGCGCCGCCCAGCACGATGTACGGCACGCTGGCGATGGTGCCCACGTTGTTCACCACCGTCGGGCTGGCGTACAGGCCGTGGGTCGCCGGGAAGGGCGGGCGCAGCCGGGGCTGGCCCCGGAAGCCCTCCAGCGAGTCCAGCAGCGCGGTCTCCTCACCGCAGATGTACGCGCCGGCGCCCGAGTGCACCACCAGGTCCAGGTCGAACCGGGAGCCGAGGATGTTCTTCCCGAGGTAGCCCTTGGCGTACGCCTCCTGCACCGCGTTGCGCAGCCGTCGGGCGGCGTGCACGGCCTCCCCGCGAATGTAGATGTAGGCGCGGTTGGCCCGGATCGCGTACGACGCGATGATCACGCCCTCGACCAGCGCGTGCGGGTCGTGCGTCATCAGCGGCAGGTCCTTGCAGGTGCCCGGCTCGCCCTCGTCGGCGTTGACCACCAGATAATGAGGTCTTGCCGGCGGCTTTCCATTCGGCTCTTGCGGGATGAACCCCCACTTGAGACCGGTCGGGAAGCCGGCGCCGCCGCGGCCGCGCAGCCCGGAGTCCTTGATCAGCTGGATCAGGTCGTCCGGGTGCGCCTTGAGCGCCTTGCGCAGGGCGGCGTAGCCGTCCAGCTTCTCGTAGGTGCCGAGCCGCCAGGCGTCCGGCGACAGCCAGCGCTTGGTCAGCACCGGCGTCAGCTTGGCCAGCGTCTCCGGCCGAGGAGTGGTCACTTCTGGGCCTCCGCTTCCTTGAGCGAGCGCTCCTGCGCCCCGGCCTCGTCGCCGGCGGGCTTGCCGTCGCCGGCCGGCGCGTTGGCCGCCGCGCCGGCGGCCTCCGCCTTCTGC
>JBARAE010000991.1:0-3142 GCA_049791715.1 Micromonospora sp. | reverse complement strand
CCGGACGGTCATCGCCGCGGTGGCGGGTGCCGCGGTGCTCGCGGCAGCTGTCGGCGTGGGCGCGGTCGTGCTCAACCGAGACGCCGCCTCGGCGCCCGCCCCCGCGCCCACCGCGGCCAAGCCGGTGGTGACCGGCGCACCTCCGGGTGACCTGCGGCTGCGGGACGACACCACCACCATCACGATCACCTGGACCGACCCGACCGGCGGCGGCGTGCCGTTCATGGTCGCCGGTGGCCGGGCTGGGCAGAAGCTGGGTGTGATGGCAACGGTCGACCCGGGCCAGACCAGTTACACGGTCAACGGGCTGAACGGGAAGCTCGACTACTGCTTCACGGTGCTCGCGGTCTACTCCACGGACACGTTCGCCACCTCGGGTCAGGTCTGCACGAACCGGGAAGGCAGCCCGCCGCCCCGCTGACCGTTCGTCCACAACCCACACGGTGTGTGTCCACAGGAGAACGGTGCGGGTTCCCCCTATGTGGAGCGGCCCCTATGATGGCTCCCGGCTCTGGGGAGGATTCGTCGCCGCACGGCGCGTCTCCCCGCACCGAGACGGAGAGGCAGCCCGCAGTGGCCACCATCGAGGACGTCCCGAGCACCGGCGCGCAGGAACCCCGGCCCCGTTCCCGGATGCGGGGCGGACTGGTCACCGTCGGCGTCGTGACGGCGCTGCTGGCGGCCATGGGGCTGACCGTCCTCGGTCTCGGCGCGGCGGACAATGCGGTCGCCAACTACGACGCGAGTTCGTGGCTGTGGAGCATGTCGCGCAGCGAGATGGCCCGGGTCAACGGGGTCACCGCCCGGGTCGACACCCGGGTGGAGATCCCCGCGGCCCGTCGGCATCAGATGCAGGTCACCCAGACCGACCGGCTGCTGATCCTGCGCGATCTCAACACCGGTCAGGTCAGTTCGCTGGACCTGGCCACCCTGCAGATCACCGCGACCACCCCGACCACCCCCGGGCTGGGCGTCAACGTTGCGCTGCACGAGGACGCCGCGTTCGTCGTCGACGCGGTGCAGGGCATCGTCCGGCAGCTCGACCCGAGGTCGCTGACTCCGGTGGGCGAGCCGGTGCGCTACCCGCCGGGCATCACCGGCGGCCAGTTCGACGGCGAGGGCCGCCTGTGGATCGCCGTGCCGAGCGAGGGCACGGTCTCCGCGGTGACCGCCGCCGAGTTGCCGGCCACGCCGGGCGCCGCGCCGCCGGCCGGGCTCAGCCCCAAGCAGGTCGAGACGTACGACGTCGCGGAGCCCAGCCACGAGCTGGTGGTCTCCACGTTGGACGACGGCGTTGCGGTGCTCGACCGCACGGCGTCCTCGCTGGTGACGGTGCGGGCCGGCCGGACCCAGCGGGCCGACCTGACGATGACCGGCGCGGGCAGCCTGCCGGCGCGGACCAGCGGCCCGCAGGTGCCGGTGACCGTTGCCGGTGAGCGGCGGGTGCACGTGGTCCGGGACGGCGGCGAGGTGCGGCAGTTCACCGTGCCGGGCACCGGGGACGGGCTCAGCCCGGCGGTCGCCTGGGCCGGCCGGTTCTACTGCGCCGACGAGTCGACGGGCATCGTCTACTCGTTCGACGCGGACGGCAAGCTGGTCGACACCATCAAGGGCGACGGCCGGAGCGGTCCGCTGGAGCTGGAGGTACGGGAGGACCACCTCTTCATCAACGCCCCCAACTCGGCGACCGCCCGGGTGGTGGACGACAAGAACCAGGTCCGCGAGGTCAACAAGTACGCCAACGACGTGCTCGGCGGTGACCCGCCGCCGTCTCCCCCGCCGCCGCCCCCGCCGAAGAAGCCGAAGGTGGGCAAGCCGAGCGCCCCGCGCAACGTCACCGCCGCGGCCGGCAACGCCTCCGCGCGGGTGAGCTGGCGGGCGGCCGCCGCGAACGGCGCCGAGATCACCCGGTACGTGGTGGAGGGCGCCGGGCAGCGCCACGAGGTGGGCGCGAACCAGCGCTCGGTGGAGATCACCGGCCTCACCAACGGGGAGACGTACACCTTCACGGTGCACGCGGTGAACGCCAAGGGTGACGGCCCGTCGCGCCGGAGCAACCCGGTCACCCCGACCGCCGCCGTGCCGGACCCGCCGGCCGGCGTCACGGCAGAAGCCAGGCCGGACGGCACGGTGCTGGTGAGGTGGCCGGCCGCCAACGGCCAGGGCAACACCATCGCGAAGTACGCCGTCACCGCCACCTCGGCCGGCACGAACGCCCCGGCCGGCGAGTCGACGAAGACCGAGCTGGTGATCCCGGCCGGTGAGCTGGAGTACGGCACCCAGTACGCATTCACCGTGGTCACGGTCAACGACAAGGGCGCCGGTTCGGCGGCCTCCCCGGTGAGCAAAACGGTCGTGCCGTTCACCCCACCTGGTCAGCCGGCGGACCTGCAGGCCCGCACGGTGGCCGACCAGCCGGGCACCATCGCGGTGCAGTGGTCCCCGGCCGTGGAGAACGGCCGACCGGTGACGAAGTACCTGGTGGACGTGGCCGGCAAGGTCAGCGAGGTGACCGACACCCGGACGACGGTCGGTGGGCTCGGCGACGGGCAGAACGTCACGGCGACGGTGAAGGCGGTCAACGAGGCCGGCCCCGGGCCGGAGGCGTCCACCACCGCGCGGACGGTCGCCGCGCCCCGGGTGACGGTGACCGGCTCGTCGGCGGACGCGACGTCGGTAACGGTCACGTTCACCGTGGACGCGGGCGGCGGCACCGCGACCTGTTCGGCCGCCACGGGCGGGAAGACCGCCAGCGGCAGCTGCTCCAGCCTGCGGGTGACCGGCCTGACGCCGGGCACGGCGTACACGGTGACGGTCACCGCCACCAACGCCGCCGGCAAGGGCACCGCCACCCGGGCCCAGGCCACCGACCCGCTCTACGGCATCGCCACCTGCAACAACGGCTCCTCCGGCGCCGAGGCCACCTACTGCGACGCCGACGTGGACGGCCGCAACGGCAACGAGATCTTCTCCGTGCCCCGGCAGGACAACGCCAAGCAGGTCGGCTGGGCGAAACCCGGCACCCGGCTGCGGGCGTACTGCAAGAAGCAGGGCGAAGAGGTCTACGCCTACATCTACAACAACAACAAGCGCAGCACCTGGTGGGTGCAGGTCGAGTACTCCGGGCGGAACTACATCCCGT
>JBARAE010000990.1:0-2041 GCA_049791715.1 Micromonospora sp. | reverse complement strand
TCAGCACTCGATCACGTTGACCGCCAGGCCGCCCCGCGCCGTCTCCTTGTACTTGACCTTCATGTCGGCGCCCGTCTCCCGCATGGTCTTGATGACCTTGTCCAGCGAGACGGCGTGCACCCCGTCGCCGCGCAGCGCCAGCCGGGCGGCCGTGATCGCCTTGATGCTAGCCACCGCGTTCCGCTCGATGCAGGGGATCTGCACCAGGCCCCCGACCGGGTCGCAGGTCAGCCCGAGGTTGTGTTCCATGCCGATCTCGGCCGCGTTCTCCACCTGCTCGGGCGTGCCACCCAGCGCCTCGGCCAGCCCGGCGGCGGCCATCGAGCACGCCGAGCCGACCTCACCCTGGCAGCCGACCTCCGCCCCGGAGATCGACGCGTTCTCCTTGAACAGCACCCCGATCGCGGCCGCGGCCAGCAGGAACCGGACCACGCCCTCCTCGGAGGCGCCCGGCACGAAGCGGGTGTAGTAATGCAGCACGGCCGGGATGATCCCGGCGGCGCCGTTGGTCGGGGCGGTGACCACCCGGCCACCGGCGGCGTTCTCCTCGTTCACCGCGAGGGCGAAGAGGGTGACCCAGTCCATCGCGCGCAGCGGGTCCGTCGAGTCGGCCTCCGCCTCCAGGCTGCGCCGCAGCTCGGCCGCCCGCCGCCGCACCTTGAGCCCGCCGGGCAGGGTGCCGTCCCGTTCGCAGCCGCGCTCCACGCACTCCCGCATCACTCGCCAGATTTCCAGCAGCCCGGCCCGCACCTCCCCCTCGGTACGCCAGGACAGCTCGTTGGCGAGCATCACCTCGCTGATCGACAGCCCGATCGTCGTGGTGACCTGCAGCAGCTCCGCCCCGGTGAGGAACGGGTACCGCACCGGGGTGGTGTCCGCGGTGATCCGGTCCGCCCCGGCCGCCGCCTCGTCGACCACGAACCCGCCGCCGACCGAGTAGTAGGTGCGGGCGCGCAACTCCGCGCCGGCGCGGTCGTACGCGACGAAGGTCATCCCGTTCGGGTGGTACGGCAGCGAACGGCGGCGGTGCAGCACCAGGTCCCGGTCCGGATCGAAGTCGATCTCCTGCGCCCCGAGCAGGCTGATGCGCCGCTCATCGCGGATGCGGGCGACCCGCGGCCCCACGCTGTCGGTGTCGACCGTCTCCGGCGCCTCGCCCTCCAGCCCGAGCAGCACCGCCCGGTCGCTGCCGTGCCCGTGGCCGGTCGCGCCGAGCGAACCGAACAGCTCCGCCTGCACCCGCGCGACATCGGCGAGCAGCCCGTCAGCCTTGAGCCCGGTCACGAACGTGCGGGCGGCCCGCATCGGCCCGACGGTGTGCGAGCTCGACGGCCCGATACCGACGCTGAAAAGGTCGAAAACACTGATCATGGCTGCACTTTCCTCGCCGTCGTACCCGTTGTGCGGAGTCCGGCCCGGTCGCGCCGTCCCGGGTGGGAAACGGCCGTCGGGAGCCCGGGGTGTGGGCGCCCGACCGGCGAGCCTACCCGCCCCCACCAGCCCCTGCCCGCCACCCGGCACACTCCGGCAACACCACGCGGCCGCGCGCCGAGCGCCGAAGATCGCGCTTGATCCTTGATGTAGTGGCCTCCCGGTCGCCCCGAGGCCACTACATCCATGTTCGCGCACGATCCGGCCGCGGCGGGGGCGTGCTGGCGCGTCGGTGCGGACCCACCGGGGTAAGCACCTACGGGTGCCGGGGCCACCGATCCTCCTCGGGACCGAGGGCGGGGTGGCCAGCCGTTTCTACCGTTGATCGCAGAGCGGCGGATCGCCGCAGAGTGGGAGTACGACGATGAGTCGCAAACTGGTCCGGCCCCGTGAGGGGCGCATGCTCGCCGGTGTCTGCGCCGGCCTGGCGCAGCGGTTCGGCATGTCCGCCGGCATGGTCCGGCTGCTGTTCGTGCTGTCCCTGCTGCTGCCCGGCACGCAGGTGATCATCTACCTGGTGCTCTGGGCCCTGATGCCGAACGAGGACCGCTACCCCGCCACCGGCTACTGATCCCATGCGCACGGCGCCCGCCCCGAGGATCGGGGCGGG
>JBARAE010000989.1:0-12572 GCA_049791715.1 Micromonospora sp. | reverse complement strand
GCGCTGCCGGCACTGCTGCTGGCCGCCGCACCGGCCGCGGTGACCCCCACCGGCGGGCTGATCGCGCTCGCGGTCACGGCGGTGCTGCTGGTCCGTCGTGGTGCCGTCCGGGTGAGCGCGGCGGCGGTCGGTGGCGTGCTGCTGCTCAACGCCCCGTGGCTGCTCGCTGGGCTGCTCACCGGGGCGGACGCCCGCACGGACCCGGACGGGGTGGCGGCCTTCTCCGCGCGGGCCGAGAACTGGAGCGGCGCGCTGGGGGCGCTGGCCGGCACCGGGGGCATCTGGAACGCGCAGACCACCCCGGTCAGCCGTTCGTCGCCGCTGGCGCCGATCGGCACCGCGCTGCTGCTGGCGGTGGCGCTGCTCGGCTACCGGCTGCTACGCCGGCGCTGGCCGGGCCGGTTCGCCGACCGGCTCGCCGGGTTGGCGGCCGCCTCCCTGGTGACCGCCGCGCTCGGCGTGCTGCCCGGGGTCGCCACGGGACTGGAGTGGCTGGTCGCCACCGTGCCTGGCGCCGGGGTGCTCCGCGACGGGCAGAAGTTCCTGGTCCCGTACGCGCTGCTGGTCGCCCTGGGGTTCGCGCTCGGTGCGGAGCGGCTGGCCCGGGCGGTCACCGCCCGGCTGGGGCGCTCGGGCGGGGTGGCGGTCCTGGCCGGTGCGCTGCTGCTGCCGGTGGCACTGCTGCCCGACCTGGCTTTCGGTGTCGCCGGCCGGCTGCGTCCGGTGGAGTATCCGGCCGACTGGGACGTGGTCGCCGCCCGGCTGGACGGCCGACCGGGCGAGGTGCTGTCGCTGCCGTTCGGCGCCTACCGGGCGTACCCCTGGAACGGCGGCCGGACGGTGCTGGACCCGTTGCCGCGGTACGTCGACGCCAACGTGCTGGTCGACGACACGCTCTGGGTGGGTGACACGGAGGTGTCCGGGGAGAATCCGCGGGTCGCCGAGGTCCGGCAGGTCCTCGCCGGCGGCGCACCGGCCGCCGCGACGGGGGTGCGCTGGGTGGTGGTGCAGCGACTGGTGGGCGGGCCGCGGGTCGATCCGGCGGTGTTGGCGGGACTGCGCGAGGTGTACGCGGGCGACGACCTGTCCCTGTACGAGAACCCGGGGGCCGGCGAGCGGTAGAACGCTGGCCGAGCCGGCGGGATTGATCGCCCTCGCGGCCCTCCTTTCGTTGCCTACTTGGTGGTAACGTCCCGAGCCACGCAGCTCACGAGGAGGAATACAGCAACCATGCGCAGTGCTCTCTCGTTGGTCCTGGCCGGAGTGATCGCACTCGCTCTCGGCGTCTTCGGCACGGTGGCGCTGGCCAGCACGCTGGACGGTACGCCCTCGTCCGAGGCGGCGAAGGCCGAGCAGGCGGCGCGTAGCGGCGACGGCAGTGGCAACGCCAGCGGCAACACCCCGCTGGTCTACGGCACCAGGTAGGACGGCTCCACCTGCTCCACCGGCTCCATCTGCTTGACCGGCGCCAGCGCCGGAACGTTCGCGGCCCTCGCCACCAGGGCCGCGAACTTTTCTCCCGACACCGGCCACGTGAATCGCGCCGCGTGGGCCCGCGCCCCGGCGCCCATCCTCGCCCGGTACGCGTCGTCCACCAGCAGCCCGCGCACCTTGGTCACGAAGTCGTCGACGTCGTCGGCGAGCAGCCCGGTCTCGGTGTCGACCAGCGCCTCCTCCACCCCACCGGCGCCGCGGAAGGCGACCGTCGGCGTACCGACCGCGCCGGCTTCCACGATGGTCAGCCCCCAGCCCTCCTTGAGTGAGGGGGTGAGCGCCACCCAGGCGCCGGCCAGCAGCGTCCGCTTCTCCTCGTCGCTGACGAAGCCGGTGAACCGCACCCGCTCGGTGACGCCGAGCTCCGCGGCCAGCTGCCGCAGCTGCGGCTCCCACCAGCCCTGACCGGCGACCACGAGGGTGAGTTCGGGCAGCTCGGTGGAGAGCGCGGCGACGGTCTGGAGGGCCACCTCGACCTGCTTGTGCGGGACCAGCCGGCCCAGCACGACCAGCGAGGGGTGCGGCGTGCGCGGCACCGGGCCGACGGTCATGTCGGGGGTGCCGTTGTGCACGATCGCGACCCGGGCCGCGTCGATGCCCAGGGTGGCCAGCTCCCGGCGGGTGGCGGCCGAGACGGTGACGTACTGGCAGCGGCGGTAGACCCGCGGCGCGAGCCAGGACTCCACCCACCAGCCGAAGGTGGCCAGCCCCCGGCCCAGCACCACCGGCCACTGCTCCCGGTGCACGTGGTGCACGAGGGCGATCACCGGGCGGCGGGCGTAGAGCGCGGAGAGGAAGGGGAGGCCGTTGCCGACGTCCACGATCAGGTCGGGCCGGCCACCGCCGCGCCGGGACAGCGGGCCGAAGCCGAGGGCGCCGGCCAGGTAGACCAGGGCCGCCCGCAGGTAGACCGTGTGCCGGCCGCCGCGCCGCAGCACGCGTACGCCGTCGGCGGTGACCTCCTCGGCGGGACCGGCGGAGTGGCCGGCGCAGAGCAGGGTGGCCCGGTGGCCGCGCCGGACGAGTTCTCCGGCGATCCGCTCGACGTAGACCTCAGAGCCGCCGCCCTCCGGGTTTCGGGTGTCACGCCAGTTGAGGAAGAGTACGTGCCGGGTGGCGGCAGCCGGTGCTTCCAACGTCCACTCCTACTGCCGAGTAGTCTTCGCGGTCGCGTCACACTATGGGCTGCGTCACGGAACCCGCAATGCCCGATCGGAGGCGAGATGCTGCAGGCGCCGGGCCGTCGGGAGCCGGTCGAAGGGGCGGAGAGGACATCGAGAGCCGTCTGGCGGCTCCGCTTGGTTGCGGTCTGTCTCGGTTTGACCGCCCTCGCGTTCCTTCAGGACCCGGGCATGATCGCCGTCGACACCAAGGTCGACCTGGCGATCGATCCGGCCGGATGGCTGAGCCGTGCCCTGCACGTCTGGGACCCGGACGGGACCTTCGGGCAGCTGCAGAATCAGGCGTACGGCTATCTCTGGCCGATGGGGCCGTTCTTCCTCGTCGGCAAGCTGCTCGCCGTACCGCCCTGGGTGGTGCAGCGGCTCTGGTGGGCGCTGGTGATGATCGTGGCCTTCACCGGCGTGGTCCGGCTGGCCGGGCGGCTGCACATCGGCACGCCCTGGGCCCGGCTGCTGGCCGGCGTCGCGTTCGCGCTGTCGCCGCGGCTGGTCACCGAACTCGGCCCGATCTCGGTGGAGGCGTGGCCGAGCGCGCTCGCGCCCTGGGTGCTGGTCCCGCTGGTCGGGCTCGCCGAGGGGGTGCCGGTGCGCCGCGCCGTGACCCGATCCGCCCTGGTGGTGGCGTGCGCCGGCGGGGTCAACGCCACCGCCGTGCTGGCCGTGGTGCCGTTGGCCGGCCTGTGGCTGCTGGGCCTGCACCCGGCCCGGCTGCGGATCAAGGCGCTGCTGGCCTGGGGCCTCGCGGTGGCCGCCGCCACCGCGTGGTGGCTGATCCCGCTGCTGTTGCTCGGCCGGTACAGCCCGCCGTTCCTGGACTACATCGAGACCGGGCCGGTCACCACCGGACCCACCGACATGGTCACGGTGCTGCGCGGCGCGTCGCACTGGCACGCGTACCTCAACGGGGCGTACGGCCCGCCGTGGACGGCGGGTTGGCGGTTGGCCACCGAGCGACCCCTGGTCGTCGCCACCCTGGTGGTGGCCGGTCTGGGCATCGCCGGCCTGGCTCGCCGGGGCATGCCGCAGCGGCGGTTCCTCATCACCGGCCTGCTGGTCGGGCTGGCCCTGGTCGGTCTCGGGCACGTCGCCACGATCGACGGCTTCGGCGCGCAGACCCAGCGGATGTTCCTCGACGCGGCCGGCGCGCCGCTGCGCAACGTGCACAAGTTCGACGTGGTGCTGCGGCTGCCGCTGGTCCTCGGCCTCGCCCACCTCGTCGGTCTGGTGCTGCGGGCCGCCCAGGTCGCCGACCGGCCGGGGCTGAACCCGGGGCTGCCGCGGCAGTTGCAGCCGGTCCGGCTGCGGGCCACCCTGCTCACCGGGACCGCTCTGGTCGCGGTGGCGGCGGTGGCGAGCCCGGCGCTCGCCGGTGGGCTCGCCGCGCCGGGCAGCTTCCGGGACGTCCCCGGCTACTGGCGGCAGGCCACCTCCTGGCTGGACAGGAACGTCGGGGAGGACCGGGTGCTGGTGGTGCCGGCTGCCCGGTTCCCCCGTTACCTGTGGGGCAGCCCGAGCGACGAGATCACCCAGCCGCTGCTGGAGAGCCGCTGGGGGGTGCGCAGCTCGGTGCCGCTCACCCCGCCGGGCACCATCCGGCTGCTGGACGCCGTCGAGTCGGCGCTCGCCACCGGGGAGGGGTCACCCGGCCTGGCCGGTCTCCTGGCCCGCTCCGGCGTCCGCTACCTGCTGCTCCGTTCCGACCTGGACTACGGGCACTCCGGTGCCACCCAGCCGGTCGTGGTCCGGCAGGCACTGCAGCGGTCACCCGGCATCCGGGCGGTGCGCGCGTTCGGGCCGGAGGTCGGCGGCGGTCAGCTCCCCGGCAACTTCGTGGACCACGGGCTGGACGTCCAGGTCCCCGCCCTGGAGGTGTACGAGGTGACCGGCACGGTCAGCCCCGTCACCGCGTACGACGCGGCCGGGCTGACCACGGTCGTCGGCGGACCGGAATCGCTGCTCTCGGCGGCGGCCGCGGGCCGGCTCACGGACGCACCGACGGTGCTGGCCGGCGACCGCCCCAAGGAGTTGACCGGCGGCCCGGTGCTTCTCACCGACGGGATGCGCCGCCGGGAGGTGGCCTTTGGCCAGCCGCACGACAATGTCTCCGCCACCATGACCGCCACCGAGCGGGCGCAGCTCGGCGCGCCCGCCCGGGACTACCTGCCGCAGTGGGGCGATGCCCAGGCGACCACGGTGCGGTACCTCGGCATCGAAGGCGTCACCGCGTCGAGTTCCTGGTCGGACGCGCAGTCCTTGGTCGGTGGCCGGCCGGCGCACCAGCCGTACGCGGCGCTGGACGGTGACCCGGGCACGTCCTGGCGATCGGCCCCGGGGACGGTGGCCACCCAGCAGTGGTTCGAGGTGGAACTGACCGAGCCGCAAGCGGTCCGCCAGGTGCGGATCAGCTTCGACACCGGCGCCGACTCGCTGCCCACGAAGATCACCGTGAGCGCCGGGCGGCAGCAGACCGTGGTCGACAACCCGGGCCAGACCACGCTGGTCACGTTGCCCGCGGGCTACCCCACCCGCCGGGTGCGGGTCTCCATCGACCAGGTCTTCGACATCCGGGCCGGCTTCGGGGGCGTCGGCATCGCCGAGCTGTCCATCCCCGGCGTGAAGGCGGAGCGCACGCTGGACGTGCCGGTGCCACCGGCCACCGACAGCCCCGCCGCGGTGGTGCTGACCGCCGCACCGAGCGCCTCCGCCTGCGTCTTCGACGAGGGGCGGCCGATCTGCAACGGCGGGCTGGCCCGGGACTCCGAGGACGGCAACCGGATCGACCGGACGGTCAGCCTGCCAGTGGCCGCCGGCTACCAGGTGGCGCTGCGGGTACGCCCTCGGCCGGGCGGGGAGCTCAACGACCTGCTCGACGCGGGTGGGCAGGCCGCGGTGGTCCGGGGGGTCACCCCGGTGGTCACCGCGTCGAGCTTCGGCGTGGTCCATCCGGCCGCGCGGCCCGGTGCGGCGGTCGACGGTGACCCGGCCACCACCTGGTACGCCGCCGACTCCGACCGGCAGCCGTGGGTGCGGTTGACCTGGCCGAAGGCGCGCACGATCACCGGCCTGCGGATGACCCTGCCGCCGACGGCCGCGGCGGCCCGGCCCTGGCAGGTGACGGTGATCGGGGACGGGGGCATGCGCGGCGGCGCGCTGGACGAGGGCGGCACGGTCGTCTTCGACCGCCCGCTGCGCAGCAACGAGATCACCGTGCTGATCTCCGACGTGGTCCCGGCCCGCTCGTACGACCCGTACCAGCGGCTGACCCAGAACCTCCCGGTCGGGATCGGCGAGCTGACCGTGCTGTCCGACCCACCGGTGCTGCGCAACCCGCCCGATCAGCGGGTGACCCTGCCCTGCGGCAGCGGTCCCACGGTGGAGGTCGGCGGCGTGCGGCGGCGGACGGCTCTGGTCGCCAGCCGCCGCGAACTGGTGGAGCTGCGCGAGGTCGACGCGCAGCTCTGCGGCACCGAAGCCCGGGCGCGGCTGTCCCTGGCCGGGGGCGAGGTCCGGGTGGTGGCGACGGCGAGCCGGCTGGCCACGCCGACCCAGCTCGTGCTGACCCCGGATGCCGTGCAGCCCGACCGCACCGGGGGCTCGGCGGCCGGGAGCGGCGGCGGTTCATCGGCTGCCATCCAGACCCCGGTACGGGTCGACGGCTGGTCGGCCGGCGAGCGGCGGCTGCACCTGGACGCGTACCCGAACCAGCGGGTACTCGCCCTGCGGGAGAACGCGAACGCCGGCTGGGTGGCCACCGCGGGCGGTCGGACGCTCACCCCGTTCGTGGTGGACGGCTGGCAGCAGGGCTGGCTGGTGCCCGCGGGGCTGGCCGGTGAGGTGGTGCTGCGATTCGCCCCGGACAACGGGTACGTGCTGGCGCTGAGCGCGGGTGCGCTGCTGCTGGCCGGGTTGGCCGTGGTGGCGGCGCTGCCGAGCCGGCGTAAACCGGCACCGATGCCCGTCCGCATGCCCGCCCGGCGGGGTCGACGGGTGCTGGTCGGCGTGGTCGGCGGGGCCGCCCTGCTGCTGGTCGGTGGCCCTGCGGCGGTGGGGGTGGCGGTGCTGTGGGCGGTGCTGCTGCTGCTCTCCAGGGGGCTCGAACCGCACCTGCACCCGCCGGACCGGCGCCGGGCGCGCGGGCTCTACCAGGCGCTGCTCCGCTGGCTGCCGGTCGCCGCCTTCGCCGTGGCCGCCTGGTACGCGGTCACCGTCGGCGGGCACACCGCCGTGGCGCCTCAGTTGGCGGCGGTCGCCACCGCGACGATGCTCTGGCTCTCGCTGGTGCTGCGCCGCCGGCGCGGCCACTGAGCGCCCCACTGCTGGAAGGGCCGCTCGATGACGTAGTAGCTGATGGTGGCGAGGAACAGTCCGCCCAGCGCGGTGAGGAGGAAGGTCTCCAGCGGGTCGCCGGTGAACTCGGGCCGGCCGGTGAGCACGTAGATGGTCTCCAGGACGAACGGGTGCCAGAGGAAGAGCCCGTACGACATGCGGCCGAGCCACCGGCCGAGCCCGCTGCCGAGGACGGCCTTGGTGCGGGTCTCCGGACCGAACGCCACCGGCAGCACCACCATCACCGCGACGATCGCGTAGAGCACCAGCTTGACGCCGAACTGGGCGGCGGTCGGCTCGGCCAGGTCGCGGGGGCCGACCACCGGGGTGGTGGCGACGGCCAGCGCGGCGAGGGCCACGGCCCAGCAGGCCATCGGTGCTGCGCCCAGGTCGTCCAGCCAGCGCCAGCGGGCGTTGCCCTCGGTACGCAGCGACACGTGCACGGTGGCCAGCGCCATGCCGGCGGCGAACCAGCCGGCGTACGAGGGCAGCCACATGGTGTGCAGGCCCATGTTGAGCAGGCCGGACTCCATCAGGATGAGCCAACCGCCGGTGATGGCGAGCCCCGCGATCGCCACGGTGACCGCCCGACCGGGTCGCCAGCGGCGGCCCAGGAGCAGCTTGGCCACCACCGGAAGGATCAGGTAGAACGTGACCTCGGTGGCGAGGCTCCAGGTCTGGCTGAGCCCGTGGCGGAGCTGCCCGTGCTGGTAGATCTGGGTCAGGGTGGCGTGCCGCAGCCAGTCGCCGGTCGACGCCGGGCGGTTCTGCGGCAGCACGAGCAGGCACACCACGACGGTCACCCAGTAGGCGGGCAGGATCCGGGTGGCGCGTCGCCACAGGTAGCGGCCGGTGCGCGGTCGTGGCCGGTAGGTGGCCAGCGCGGACGCGTACGGCCGGAAGAGCAGGAATCCGGAGAGCACGAAGAATATCGCGACGCCCACGTCGAGCCGGGAGAGCCAGGCGCCGAGCGCGCTGTCGCCGGTGTTGCGGCCGGTCGCGAATCCCACGTGGTGACCGACCACGGCGAGCGCTCCGATGACGCGTACGGCGTCGAGCGCGGGCAGCCGGCGCATCACCTGTTGCGGAATTGGAGCAGACATCAGCCGTCCAGAGGGTCGCGTTGATATGTGACCGGGGAGTAACGTGCGGCCAAGTTTAGGGATCGAACCGCTCGCCGGACACCGGCTGACTGTCTTTGTTGGGGAGGATCAGTGAAGGCTCGCTTGGGCGCCCTGCTGTTCGGCATAGGCGTCTTGTGCCTCGTGGTCGCCGCCGGAGTGGCGTACTACGTGGCGCCGACGGTGACGAAGCTGCCGTACGACCTGCAGTTGTGCAACGCCGACGGCAAGCCGGAGGGCTGCCTGAAGGCGAGTCACGCCGTCGCCGAGAACGCGACGTTCCTGCAGCTCAAGAAGGACCCGACGATCCAGACCGGCACGCTGGACGCGGCCACGGAGGTGGCGCCGCAGGCCGAGACGACCCACAAGGAGATGACCGGCGACCTCAAGGGCGAGGCGGTCGTCTGGGACGGCTACGGCACGGTCACGTGGACCCAGAAGGACGAGGTGATCAGCCAGTACGCGGCCGAGTTCGCCATCGACCGGAAGACCGCCGCCGCGGTGAAGTGGGACAAGCAGTTCCTGCAGGCCGACGGCCCGAAGGGTCCGGACGACGTCACCTTCGCCGGGCAGATCTACAAGTTCCCGTTCCACACCGAGAAGAAGACCTACCAGTACTTCGACCGGGACCTGCGCAAGGCGCTGCCGATCAGCTTCAAGGGCACCGAACAGATCAAGGGCGTCGAGGCGTACCGGTTCGAGCAGGTGATCCCCCAGTCCGACGTCAGCCCGGCCGCCGACAAGCTCAGCTTCCTGCTCGACAGGTTCGCGCCGGACGCGACCAGCGGCAAGATCATGTACACCAACACCCGCACCATCTGGGTGGAGCCGGTCAGCGGAAACTTCGTGAAGGTGCGGGAGCAGCAGAAGAAGCTGCTGGTGCCGGACCAGGGTCCGGCGAGCGTCCTGCTGAACGCGGACTTCGTCTACAACGACGAGACCATCAGCAACAGCGCCGATGCGGCCAAGAAGACCCGGGACCAGCTCAACCTGGTCGGTCGTACGCTGCCGCTCGCCCTGGCGGTGCTCGGCCTGCTGGCGCTGATCGCCGGTCTGTGGCTGTTCCTGGCCGGTCGTCGCTCGGCCGCCGCCCGGCACCGGGCGGACGACGTCGACGACACCGACGCTTACGGCGTGCCGGCCCAGTCGCCGGCACCGGAGCAGGAGGAGGTGACCGCGGGGGCGCCCGCGCGTACCGCGGACACCGAGGTCGAGCGGGAGCACTGACCCGCGACAGCGCACGCTTCCGCCAGGCGGCGGACCCGAGGGGCGGACCGGTTCTCCGGTCCGCCCCTCGGCGTTACCGCCGTTGGTACGCCCACCGTCACACTGCGCACCCGTTGCGAAATTGTGATCCGTCGATGGTTTCGCTACTCTGCGTCGATCTGGCGTTCGTGAGCGGATCCGGTTCGGACACTTACCCCAGCGTGAACGGTCGGCCGTGCCGGTACGCACGGTGACCAGAACGGTGGTTCGTTGGTGGGCCGGACATTCACCGACCGGCATCCCCTTGTGACCTGCGCCGCACCGGTGCACCATCATCGTCACGTTCGTTACTCGCCGGTAACAGGAGGCGTGGCACGGCACGCGGCTACGCCCGTTCGGATCCGGCCCACCCCGAAGCACCACCCCCACCGAGGAGGAATCCGTGCAGGAACGGATCGACAACCGGGGACGTACCCGGTGGCGGCGCTTCGCCGCGATGATGGTCCCCGCCACCGCCGCGGCCGGCGCCATCCTGTTCGGCATGTCGAGCGGTGCCATCGCCTCGAACATCACCGTGTCGGGTCAGACCTTCAAGGTCGGCGCCAGCCGCCTGGAGGGCGACGGCTTCACGCAGTACGGCGGCATCGTCAACGAGAAGAACGGCACCGTCCACCCGGTTGCCGTCTCCGAGATCAGCCGCGCCGAGCTGTACCGGCTGTGCCAGTCGGTCCGGGCGGACCTGCCCGGCATGCCGGTGGTGCTCACCATCAACGCCGGTGACGGCGACAAGCCGGCCACCGCGAAGGACATGCTGATCGCCATGGACTCCCTGGGCGGCGACGCGGAGTTCACCAACATCAAGATCGGCCGGGACGCGAGCGACCTGAACCCCTCGGCCCGGGCCGGTTCGTTCGGCCAGAACGCCGAGCACGTCACGATCACCAACCTGGAGCAGGTGTCCCGCTACACGACGGCGGCCACCTTCAACCTCACCGGGCTGAAGCTCAAGGTCAACGTCGGCGACGACGCCAAGGGCAAGGAGTGTTTCTGAGCTGACCCGGGCCCGCGGAGCGCAACCTCCGCGGGCCCCGTCCCGGTCCTTCTTCGCTCGGCTCCGGCAGGAGGAGTACGTGACAAGCGCCAATCCGCAGCAGGCCCGGCCCGGTGGCATCCGGCGGGCGTGGCGCGGCTTCCACCGCTGGCGGCGGACCCGACCCTTCTGGGGCGGGCTGTTCACCGCGCTCGCCGGCGTGGAGATCCTCGGCAGCACCAAGATGAGCCTCAACGGCCTGACGTTCTCCACCGGACCGCAGGGCTTCCTCGCCTGGCTCGTCCCGGTCATCCTGGTGACCTGCGGGATGCTGCTCTGGTTCAGCCCCCAGCAGCGCCTGTTCTACTCGGTCGTCGCGGCGGTCACCACGGTCTTCTCGCTGATCGGCGTCAACCTCGGAGGCTTCTTCATCGGGCTGCTGCTCGGCATGGTGGGCAGTTCCCTCGGGTTCGCCTGGGCGCCGAGCGCCCCGGCGTCCGCCAGTGAGGCCGAGACCGAGCCGGTGAGCGACGAGCCGGCCCCGGAGGACGCCACGGCCACGGTGCCGCAGCAGCGCGACGCCGGGTCGGAAGCCGTACCCGGGACGCCCCGGTCCCACGATCCCCGGTTCCTGGGCGTGGCCCTGATCGCGCTCAGCCTCTCCGTCGGGGGGCTGCTCGTCGTGCGGAACCCGTCCCCGGTGCAGGCCGCCCCCGCCTGCCCGCCGGCCGCCGCCTCGGCGAGCCCCTCGGTCACTCCGTCCGCCAGCCCCGACGCCGGCGCCTCGGCATCGCCGTCGGCCAGCCCGAGCCCGACGCCTTCCGGCGGCAACCTCTTCACCGACATCCTGCACGGCATCGGCGACCTCCTCACCGGCGGTGGCAGCGATCCGTCCCCGGCACCGTCGGCGACCCCGACCGGGAGCCCGACGGTCCGGCCCAGCGGGTCGGCCACGCCAAGCGGCCGGCCCGCCGGGACCCGCTCACCCGGGACGTCCGGCACCTGCCCGGCGCCGAAGCCCACACCCAGCAGGCCGGGCAAGGTGGAGGCGGGCCGTCCGCTGCCGCGCATCGCCGCCGAACCGGGGCAGCCGCGGGTCGCGGCGCAGCCGTCGAAGCTGACCGGCTCGAAGGTCACCATGACCGGACTGCGGTTCGACGGGATCGTCGAACTCCCCACCGCCACCGGCAACCTGCGGGCGCTCAAGTTCAGCATGAAGAAGGCGGTGACCGACGACTTCGTCCTCCAGGCCGACGGCCCGGAGAACAAGACCGCCCGGTACGTGACCGACCAGTTGACCGTCAAGGGGGACGTGGCCTTCTACGCCACCCGGTTCGTCGGCCGGCTCCTCGGCATCAAGATCACCCTTACGCCGGACCTGCCGTTCCCGGACGGCATCCCGATCACCTCGCCGATCCCGATCACCTTCACGGACCCGGTGATCGACCTCGCGTACGTCGACAGCGACACGCTCACCGCCAAGCCGACGCTCACCCTCGACCTGGCCTGAGCCCGGACACGCGAACGGCCAGGAGCCGGGGGAGCGATCCCCCCGCCTCCCGGCCGTCGTGCTGTCAGAGTCGGGCCAGCGCCCGGCGCAGCGGGTCGAGCCCGAGCGAGCCGAGATCGAGCGCCTGACGGTGGAACTCCTTGAGGTCGAAGTCGGCGCCCTTGCGGGCCTTCGCCTCCTCCCGGGCCTGCAGCCAGATCCGCTCGCCCACCTTGTACGACGGCGCCTGCCCCGGCCAGCCCAGGTAGCGGTTCAGCTCGAAGCGCAGGTTCTCGTCCGGCACCCGGCAGTGCGCCCGCATGAACTCCCAGCCCAGCTCCGGCGTCCAGCGCTCCCCCGGGTGGAAGCCGAACGGGTTGTCCTTCGGGATCTCCAGCTCCAGGTGCATGCCGATGTCGACGATCACCCGGGCTGCACGGAAGGCCTGCCCGTCGAGCATGCCCAGCTTGTCGCCCGGGTCCTCCAGGTAGCCCAGGTCGTCCATCAGCCGCTCCGAGTAGAGCGCCCAGCCCTCGCCGTGCCCGGAGACCCAGCAGAGCAGCCGCTGCCAGCGGTTGAGCAGCTCGGCGCGCACCGCGGTCTGCGCCACCTGGAGGTGGTGGCCCGGTACGCCCTCGTGGTAGACGGTGGTCACCTCGCGCCAGGTGGAGAAGTCGGTGATGCCCTGCGGCACCGCCCACCACATCCGACCCGGGCGGGAGAAG
>JBARAE010000988.1:0-5132 GCA_049791715.1 Micromonospora sp. | reverse complement strand
GCGGGCGGCCGTACGTCCTGGACCGGCAGCCGCCGGCCGCCGGGGTGCCGTGGGTGGAGTGCGACCTGGCCGACAGCCGGGCCGCCGAGGCGGCCACCCGGCAGCTCGCCGAGCAGGCCGGTGGCCTGGACGGCGTGGTGACCGCGGCCGGTATGGACGTGCCGGGCAGGCTCGCCGACGTCCCGGGCGAGACCTGGGACCGGATCGTCGCGATCAACCTGCTCGGCACGGCGGCGGTGATCCGGGCGGCGGTGCCGCACCTGGAGCGCTCGCACGGCACGGTGGTCACGGTGGCGTCCACGCTGGGCGTCAAGGCGGTCAGCGACGCCACCGCGTACTGCGCGGCGAAGTTCGGCGTGGTCGGCTTCACCCGGGCCCTCGCCGCCGAGCTGGCCGGGAAGGTGGGCGTGACGCTGCTGATCCCGGGTGGCATGCGGACGGCGTTCTTCGACGACCGGGACGAGCAGTACAAGCCCGGCCCGGACGCGATCCTCAACGACCCGGCCGACACCGCCGAGGCGATCATGTTCGCCCTGTCCCAGCCGGCCGGCTGCGCGGTACGGGAGCTGGTGGTCTGCGCCGAGCAGGAGTCGTCGTACCCGTGATCCTCGTTCTCCGGGCGCTCGGCGTCGGCGACCTCGCCACCGGGGTGCCGGCGCTGCGCGCGCTGCGGTCGGCGTACCCCGATCGGGAGTTGGCGCTGGTCGCGCCGCGCTGGTTGGCGCCGCTGATCGACCTGGTGGGCGGCGTCGACCGGCTGGTCGAGGCGGATGGGCTGGGCCACCTGGCGTGGTCCGGGCCGCCGCCCGAGCTGGCGGTGAACCTGCACGGGCGCGGCCCGCAGTCGCACCGGATGCTGGCCGGCACCCGGCCACGGCGGCTGCTCGCCTTCGCCAACGCGGAGGCCGGGCACCATGACGGCCCGGACTGGCGGCCCGACGAGCACGAGGTCGACCGGTGGTGCCGCCTGCTGGCCTGGTACGGCATCCCGGCCGACCGCACCGACCTGGCGTTGCGCCGGCCGGAGCCCGGCCGGATGCCGGTCGGGGTCAGCATCGTCCACCCCGGGGCGAAGGCCACCCAGCGGCGCTGGCCGCCGGCCCGCTTCGCCGAGGTGGCCCGGGAGCTGACCGCCCGGGGCCACCGGGTGGTGGTGACCGGCAACCCGCGCGAGCGGCCCATCGCCGAGGAGGTGGTCCGGCGGGCGGGCCTGCCCCCCGACGCGCTGCTGGCCGGGGAGACCGACCTCGGCGAGCTGGCCGCCCTGGTCGCGCACGCCCGGCTGGTACTCAGCGGGGACACCGGCATCGGTCACCTGGCCACCGCCTACGCGACACCGTCGGTGCTGCTCTTCGGACCGGTGCCGCCGGCGCACTGGGGCCCACCGCCGGACCGGCCCTGGCACCAGGCGCTCTGGGTGGGCCCCCGCCCCCCGGCCGACGACGACCGCCCGCATCCCGCCCTCGCCGCGCTCGACGTGCCGCGGGTGCTCGACGCGGTGGACCGGGTGGAACGCGGTCACATCCGCCGGCTACCGGCCGGTAGCCTGACCGGGTGAGCGAGGCGGCCGAGTACACGCAGGAGTTCGTCGACGTCGACGGTGCCCGGATCGGGGTGCAGACGTACCCCGATCCGGAGGGCGTACCCGACGCGCCGATGGTGCTGATCTGGCCGGCGATGGGCGTCCGGGCCCGCTACTACCGGCCGTTCGCCGCCGCGCTACGGGCCGCCGGCCTCGGCGTCGCCGTCGCCGACCTGCGCGGCACCGGCACCAGCACCCCCTCCCCCGCCCGCACCTGCCGGTACGGCTACGCCGAACTGGCCGGCGACGTCGGCAGCGTGCTGGAAGCGCTCAAGCCCCGGCTGGACGGGCGCACCCGACTGCTGCTCGGCCACTCCCTCGGCGGCCAGGTCGCGCTGCTGCACCAGGCCCTGCACGACGCCGACACGGTGGACGGGCTGGCCCTGATCGCGGTCGGCGTGCCCTGGTGGCGCGGCTACCCGGGACTGCGCGGCTGGGGCGTCCTGCCGTACACCCAGGGG
Source organism: Micromonospora sp. (assembly GCA_049791715.1). GTDB lineage: Bacteria > Actinomycetota > Actinomycetes > Mycobacteriales > Micromonosporaceae > Micromonospora. The sequence goes on along the minus strand of JBARAE010000988.1, from coordinate 3,089 downwards.
ATCGCGGCGACCGCCCGGCTGCTCGGCGTCTGGCCGGGCTGGGGGTTCGGCGGCCGGCAGGCGCGCGGGGTGATCCGGGACTGGGCGTACACCGCGCGAACCGGCCGCTTCCCGCTGCTCGACGGGGTGGACGCGGAGGCGGCGGTGCGGTCGGTCCGCACTCCGGTGCTGGCGATCAGCGTGGACGACGACCAGTACACCCCGCACGAGACCCTCGACCACCTGTGCGGCAAGCTCGCCGCAGCGCCGGTCACCCGGCAGCGCTACACGGCCGCCGACGCCGGCGCACCGCTGGACCACTTCAGCTGGGTGCGGGCCTGCACGCCGTTGGCCGCCCGGGTGGCCGCGTTCGCCACCGCCCTGCCGAAGCGGTGACCCCGGTCAGCCGGTGACGCGCAGCGCCAGCAGCGCGATGTCGTCGCTCGGCACGTCGACCAGCTCGGTCAGCAACGCGTCGCAGAACTCCTCCACCGGCAGGTGGGCCAGCCGTGCGGCGGCCTTCCCCAGCCGCTCCAACCCGTCGTCCAGCGGCTGCTGCCGACGCTCGATCAGCCCGTCGGTGTAGAGCACCAACGTGGACCCGCGCTCCAGCAGCAGCTCGTGGTCTCGGCGGGGCCGGGCCGGGCGGACGCCCAGCAGCGGGTGCGGGTCGGTCGCCAGCAGCCGCGCACTGCCGTCCGGGCCGACCAGCACGGGCGGCGGGTGCCCGGCGTTGCACCAGAGCAGCCGGGCCCGCCGCGGGTCACCGGACGGCCCCGGCGCCCACACCTGGGCCAGCACCGCCGAGGCCAGCGTCTCCACCCGCAGGCCGGTCATCGCCCGTTCCAGGCCGGCCAGGATCTCCGCCGGCGGCGCCCCGAGGATGTACGCGATGCCGCGCAGCTTGCTGCGAATCTGCGCCATCCGCGCCATCGCCCGCCGGTCGTGCCCCGTCACGTCGCCGATCACCAGGGTGGTGCCGTCGTCGGTCGCGGGGAAGGCGTCGTACCAGTCACCGCCGACCTGCTCGTACTCGGCGGCCGGGTGGTAGCGCACGGCGACCGCCAGGCCCGCGGTCTCCATGGGCTCGGTCAGCAGGCTGCGCTGCAACGTCACGGAGGTCTGCCGCTGCGCCTCGTGCACCCGGATCCGGTCCAGCGTCTGGGCGCACTGGGCGGCGACCGCGCCGAGCAGCTCGACCTCCCGTCGCGAGAACGGGCGCGGTTCCCGCCAGCCGACGGTGAGCGACCCGAGCAGCCGCTCACCCACCCGCAGCGGCAGGGCGGCCCAGCGCGACAGGCCGGTGCCGGCCAGCACGTCGGACATCTCGTCCGCCCAGGCCAGCGCGGCCTGGCCGTCGGGCAGGAGGACGTTCTCGCCGTGCCGGGCGGCGACGGAGGCGGGAAGCGGGCCGTGCAGGGACAACTCGGCGTACCGCTCGCGGGTCCAGCCGCCGAGGCTGTCGGTGAGGTTGAGCCGCAGCTCGTCGTCGCCGTGACGGACGCCGACCGCTCCCCCGTCCGCGCCGAGCGCGGCCAGGCCCCGGTCGATCAGCACCTCGGTCAACTCGCCGACGCTTTCGCAGCCGGCGAGCCGCCCGGCCAGCTCCACCAGGGTGGCCAGTTGGCGGGTGGCGAGCGCCTCCGCGTCGAGCGCGGCGCGCAGCCCCCGAGCCCGCGCGTACAGGTCGGCCTCGGCCTCCTCCATCCGGCGGCGGAAGTCGTCGCCACGAACGCGGTCGGCGCGGCTCCGCTCCCGCTCCCGGACGAAGTCCGTGACGTCCTCCACCCGGTGCACCAGCAGCAGCGTCCGGCCCTCGTCGTCCAGCACCGGCACGTTCACCGGACTCCAGTACCGGGTGATGAATCCCCCGGAGCCGTCCGGGATGTCGTAGCGCTGCAGGGCCATGGTGTCGGTACGCCCGGTGTCGCGGGCCCGGATCAGCGACGCGCGCAGGTTCGGCACCCCACTGCTGTCCGGGCTGTCCGGGTTGGTGGGGAAGGCGTCGAAGATATGGCAGCCCAGCAGCTCCTCCCGGGTGCGCCCGGTGGCCGCCAGGTACGCCTCGTTCACCTCGACGATGGTCAGGTCCGGCGCGAGCACGAGGTACGGCGTCGGGGTGGCGCGGAACAGCCGGGCATGGTCCAGCTCCGGCCGCCCGGCCGGTCCGCCCGTCGTCCCACTCATCACTCTCCCCCTCGCCCTCGGCCTCCGATCTTGCCCCGTTCCCGGTCCGGCGAATCCCGCCCCGTCGCAGTGGTGACGCCCACCGCAGCCGGAACAGCACCCGCGCCTACCCGCCCGGCCCGGCTCGACGCCTGATGACGGGGACGACCCGGAGATCGGGCCCTGGCCGGAAAGCGCCACAGCCTGCCGAAACGGGGTGCGTAAGCGGCGGGATGGTGGGTATGCCGCAGCGCTCGAAAACGGCGGAGGGGGATCAGATGTCCGAACGGCACACCGCACTGCGCTCGATGCACGACCTGGGCCTGGCGGCCTGGTTCGGCGGCTCCCTGATGGGAGCGCTCGGCGTGAACGGTGCGGCGGCACAGATCGACGATTCGACGAAGCGGCTGCCGGTGGCCTCGGCGGGGTGGGCCCGCTGGACCCCGGTGAACGCCGCGGCAATCGGCGCGCACCTGGCCGGCTCGGTGGGTGAACTCGTCACCGAGAGCCCGCGGGTGGCCGCCCAGTCCGGCGTCGCCAAGATGAGCGCGATCAAGACCGCGCTGACCGTCGGCGCGCTGGCGGTGACGGGGTACAGCCGATTGCTCGGCATGAAGTTGGAGAAGGCGGGCGGCCCGCCTGTCGAGGGGATCACTGAGCCGAACTACCAGACCCCGGCGAACATCGCCTCCACGCAGCGGCAGATGAAGCTGCTGCAGTGGGCGGTCCCGGCGCTGACCGGTGCCCTGGTGGTGGTGACGGCGTACATGGGCGAGCAGCAGAAGCCGGGCCAGGTGTTCCGGGGCATGCTCGGCCGGGCCGGCGGCCTGATGTCGGCGCCGAAGACGATCGGCAAGGTGGCCGGCATGGGGATGGCCAAGCGGTCCATGGCGATGTCCGGCCGCTGACGATCCGACCCGCCGAGCGGCCGGCAGCCCCGCGGG
>JBARAE010000987.1:0-11885 GCA_049791715.1 Micromonospora sp. | reverse complement strand
CCGGCCGGCTGCGGGCGGTGCTGGCGAGCGTGCTGGCGCTCGACCCGACCCTGGACTTCGGCGCCTGGCACGGCGACTGGAACGGCGGCAACAGTGCGGCGCTGGCGGACGGCCGGGTGCTGATCTGGGACTGGGAACGGTTCGCGGCCGGCGTGCCGGTCGGCTACGACGCGCTGCACCGGCGGCTTCAGACTGACGTCACCAAGGTCGGGGTGGAGCCGACGACGGCCGCCCGCGAGCTGCTCGCCGGGGCGGCGGAGGCGCTGGCGCCGTTCGCGCCGCCGTCCGGCGTGGCCGACCTGGTGGCGGTGCTCTACCTGGTCGAGCTGGCCGCACGCTACCTGCGTGATCGGCAGGCCGAGGCCGGCGCCCGGCTGGGACACGTGGCCGCCTGGCTGTTGCCGGCGGTGGAGGATCATCTGGCCGCCCGGTCGGGTGCGGGAGGAGTGGCGAAGTGACGCTGGTGAAGGCAAAGGCGCGACGTGCGGTGCGCTCGGTGACGCGGACGGTCGGTCGGTGGACGGCCGGCTCGCGGTTGGCCCCCGACTTCCTCATCGTGGGCGCCCAGCGGTGCGGCACGACGTCGCTGTTCAAGACGCTTTCCCAGCACCCCGCCGTGCTGCCGGCGGTCTACCACAAGGGTGTGCACTACTTCGACACCGGCTACGACAAGGGCATGGACTGGTACCTCGGGCACTTCCCGACGGTCCGACGGGCCGAGGCGGTGCGGGACGAGGTCGGGGTGCGCGGCGTCACCGGGGAGTCCAGCCCGTACTACATGTTCCACCCGCTGGCCGCGCAGCGGATCGCGAACGACCTGCCGAACGTGCGGCTGCTGGTGCTGCTGCGGGACCCGGTGGAGCGGGCCTACTCGGCGCATGCGCACGAGCTCGCCCGGGGCTTCGAGACGGAATCGTTCGAGCGGGCGCTGGAACTCGAGCAGAGCCGGATCGCCGGGGAGCGGGAACGGCTGCTCGCCGACCCGACCGCCGACAGCCACCACTACCAGCACAACGCCTACCTCACCCGCGGGCAGTACGTCGAGCAGCTGGAGCGACTGGAGTCGATCTTCGGCCGGGACCGGCTGCACGTGATCGACGCCGACGACTTCTTCGCCGAGCCGCGGCCCGCCTTCGACGCGGTCTGCGACTTCCTCGGTCTGCCGCGCTGGGCGGACATCTCGTTCGGCAAGCACAACTCGCGGTCCCGCTCCCCGATGGACCCGGCGTTGCGCGCCAGGCTGGAGGCACACTTCGCTCCGTACGACGAGCGGCTGGCCACCTGGTGGGGACGCGTGCCGTCGTGGCGACGGTAACGCCTACCCGAGCAGGCGCCGAGCTGGGCGGAGCGGCCCGACACGGGGTACTCAACCTGCTCGGCGTGGCGGTCGCCGCGATCGCCAGCTTCGGGTTGAACATCGTCGTCACCCGCAGCTGGTCGATGTCGGAAGCAGGCCTCTTCTTCGCCGCCACCAGCGCATTCATGATCGCCTACGCGGCGGCTCGGCTCGGCACCGGCATCGGCTCGGTCTACTTCATCAGCCGGTACCGCACTCTGGGGCAGCCGGAACGGATCCGCGCGTCGGTGCTGGTCGGGTTGCTCCCGGTGGTGCTGGTGGGTGCGCTGCTCGCGATCGCCGGCTGGCTGCTCACCCCCCAGATCGTCGACCTGACGTTCGCCGAGCCGGTTCCCGGCGCGGTACCGGCACTGCGCGCCCTGCTGCTCTTCGTGCCGGTGGCGGCGCTCTGCGACTTCGCACTGACCGCCTGCCGGGGCTTCGGCAAGATGCGTCCGCTGCTGCTGATCGAGCGGCTGGGACGGACCGGACTGCAGCTGCTCGGTGTGGCGCTGGCCGCCCTGCTCGGCCTCTCCGCCACCACGGCGCTGCCGCTGGCCTGGGCTCTGCCGTACCTGCCGGCCGCGATCGCCGCCACGATCTGGCTGGGCCGACTGGTCCGCCGGGCCGAACGGGCCGCCGGACCGGACCGCCGGCCGCCGGTCGGCTGGCGGGAGGAGTTCGGCCCGTTCTGGAGGTACAGCGGGCCGCGGGCGCTGAGCGGGCTCGCCCAGATGGTGGTGCAGCGGCTGGACATCGTCCTGCTGGGCGCGCTCCGGGGGCTCTCGGAAGCGGCGCTCTACACCGCTGCCACCCGGTTCCTGGCCCTCGGGCAGCTCTCCGGTCAGGCGCTGTCGACGGCCGTCCAGCATCGGCTGGCCCAGCAACTGGCCCGCGACGACCGGGCCGCCGCCGGCCGGCTCTACCAGGCCGCCACCGGATGGCTCGTGGTGCTGGCCTGGCCTGCCTACCTGCTCTTCGCCTCCTTCGCCGGGCCCATGCTGGCCCTCTTCGGCTCCGGCTACGACGCCGGCCGGAAGGTGACCGTCTACCTGGCCCTGATGATGCTGGTCGCCACCGGCTGCGGGATGGTCGACACGGTGTTGAACATGGCCGGGAAGACCTCCTGGACGTTCTACAACGCCCTGGCCGGCACGGTGGTGAACGTGGTGGCGAACGTGCTGTTCATCCCCCGCTACGGCATCATGGGCGCGGCAGTCGCCTGGTCCGCGTCCATTCTGATCACCAATCTGGTGCCGTTGGCCCAGCTGTACCGGTCGTTCCGGCTGCATCCGTTCGGGCCGGGCACCCTCACGGGCGCGGGGCTGGCGCTGGCCTGCTTCGGGGTACCGTCTCTGGTGCTGCACGCGGTCACCGACCCCGGCGTGGTCGCCCTGCTGGTGGTCGCGGTCCTGGGCGCCGTCGCCTACGTGGTGGCGGTCTGGCGACTGCGCGGGGTGCTTCAGCTCGACAGCCTGCGCAGCCTGCGGCGCGACCGGAGGCGATGACGGTCGGCACGACATCGATCACCGGTACGACCCGGTGGCAGCAGTACGGGGAGGTGCGGTAACGATGAGACGCGTCCGCGGCACGGTGGCGGTCCTGATCGGATCGGTGCTGGCTCTGACAGCCTGTCAGGGGGAGGCACCGGCACCGATCACGCCGGCGCCGTCGGCCGGTGCGACCTCAGCGGTGGTACCCCGAACCGTGGAAGGGCTGGCCACCACCGGACGCGGCCCGGAGATGCCGGCGAAGGGCGCCTGGCTCGGTGCCTGGGTCAAGCCGAGCTGGCAGACGCCGAGCGGACGAGTCGACGCCCTGGGCACCTTCAGCGAGCAGACCGGCGGCAAGATCGCCCTGGCCCACATGTTCCATGAGTGGGAGGACGAGTTCCCCGGCCCCACCGAGCACGCGATCCAGGCAGCCGGGATGCTCCAGATGATCTCCTGGTCCGGCACCGACACCCGCTCCATCGCGGACGGCGTCTACGACCCGCTGATCCGGCAGCGCGCCGAGGCGATCAAGAAGTTCGGCGTGCCGGTGCTGCTCCGCTGGCGCTGGGAGATGGACCGGCCCAACCTGCGCCAGAGCGTCCGGTCGCCGGAGGACTACGTGGTCGCCTGGAAGCACATCCGGGCCATCTTCACCGAGGTGGGGGCGACCAACGCCGCCTGGGTCTGGTGCCCGCACGTGCAGGGTTTTGTCGAGCCCGGCCGGAACGCCGCCGCCTACTACCCCGGCGACGACCAGGTCGACTGGCTCTGTACCGACGTCTACCCCGGCAAGGAGTACGACGGTTTCGCCGAGCAGATGGACACCTTCATGGCCTTCGCCCGTGAGCACCCGCGACCGGTGCTGATCGGCGAGTTCGGGGTGACCCACGACGGGAAGCCGGGCCAGCGGGGCGACTGGCTGCGGGAGGCGCGGGCCTACGTGAAGCGGCACCCCCAGATCAAGGCGGTGGTGTACTTCGCGGCCAAGCAGACCAAGGGACCGGAGTACGACAGCACGTTCGACGACGACCCGGAGGGTCTGGCCGCCTACCGCGAGCTCACCGCCGACCCGTACTTCTCCGCGCCCGTGCCTACCGCCACGCCGGGAGGTCCGCCAAGCAATTGACCTCCACCTTTCGGTGGTCCCTCCACCTCGTGCGGGCACCCGCGGCGTCGTGTGGACGGGTATAAAGGTCATCCGGGGTGGACGCTGCCACAGAAATGCGGAAGTGTGTGCCCATAATCCTGTACTCGGCCGTAAGACCCCGATCGGCAGTGCCAGCACCTTCCACGGTTCGTCGGGGCCGGCCTTCTTGTTCGTCACTTCCTCGGAGCTGCCCGTGGTTCATCTCCCGGCGATCACGCGCCGATCGTTCGCGCTGGTCACCGCCGCCCTCCTGGGCGCCGGTGGCGTGCTGTCGGCCAGCCCCGCGCTGGCCGCACCAAACCACAGCACCGTGGTCAGCAGCGTTCCCGCAAGCAACACGCCGAACATCGTGGACGGCACCGTCTTCGCCATCCACGACGCCGGCAGCAAGGTCATCGCGGGTGGGTCGTTCACCCAGGTACAAAACCGGGACTCGACCACCAACCTGGCCCGCAAGTACGTCCTGGCCTTCGACAAGGCCACCGGCGACGTCGACACCGCATTCGCCCCGGTCCTCGACGGCACGGTGTCGGCGGTCATCGCCGGCCCCACCGCCGGCACCGTCTACATCGCCGGCGACTTCAACACCGTGAACGGGGTCAACCGCCGCAAGCTGGCGCTGCTCAACCTCGCCGACGGTTCGGTGGTCAGCACCTTCAAGGGCCCCGGCCTCAACGGCCTGGTGAACGACATCGCCATGGCCGGCAACCGGCTGCTGGTCGGCGGCATCTTCACCACCGCCGGCACCGGGGTCACCCGCAACGGTCTGGTCTCCCTCGACGCCGCCACCGGCGTGGTGGACAGCTACCTGACCACGTCGCTGACCGAGCATCACAACTGGACCGACGGCAGCACCGGCGCCAAGGGAGGTGTGGGCGCGGACAAGCTCGCGGTCTCCCCCGACGGCAAGCAGCTGGTCGTCATCGGCAACTTCAAGAAGGCCAACGGGGTCGTTCACGACCAGATCGTGAAGATCGACCTCGGTACCGCGGCGAGCATCGCCAACTGGAACACCGACCGGTTCAGCCCGGCCTGCCGGGCGCTGAGCTTCGACTCGTACGTGCGGGACGTGGCCTTCGCGCCGGACGGCAAGTACTTCGTGGTGGCGACGACGGGTGCCACGTACCCCGGGACGCTGTGCGACTCGGCGACGCGCTGGGAGAGCACGGCCACCGGGACCGGACGGCAGCCGACCTGGGTCGACTACAGCGGCGGTGACACCTTCCTCTCCGTCGGCATCAGCGAGCAGGCGGTCTACGTCGGCGGTCACTTCCGCTGGCTGAACAACTCCCTCGGCACCGACAAGGCCATGCCGGGCGCGGTCGGCCGGGCCAGCATCGCGGCCCTCGACCCGGCGAGCGGCCTGCCGCTGTCCTGGAACCCGGGCCGGCACCCGCGCGGGTACGGCGCCAGCGAGATGCTGGTCACCCCCCAGGGCCTCTGGGTCGGCAGCGACCAGGACTTCATCGGGAACTACAAGTACAAGCGGGGGAAGATCGCCTTCTTCCCGCTGGCCGGAGGCGTCGCGCCGCGCTCGACCGCGACGGCGGGGCTGCCGGGCAACGTCTACCAGGCGGGCAAGGTCCAGCCCAGCCAGGTGCTCTACCGGGTCAACGCCGGTGGGCCCCAGGTGGCCGCGATCGACGGCGGACCGGCGTGGGCGGCCGACACGGCCACCGCGCCGAGCAGGTACCACAACAGCGGCAGCAACGTCACCACGTACACCACCGCGGCCACGCTGGACCCGACGGTGCCGGCCACCACGCCGGCCGCCGTGTTCAGCGGCGAGCGGTGGGACCCGAGCACCGCGCCGGAGATGTCCTGGGACTTCCCGGTCGCCGCGGGCGCTCAGATCCAGGTCCGGCTGTACATGGCCAACCGGTACCCGGGCACCGGCACCGTCGGCAAGCGGAAGTTCGACGTCTACATCGACAGCTCGCTCAAGCTGAACGACTTCGACCCGGTCGCCGGCGCGGGCGGCACCGACCGGGGCACGATGCGCTCGTTCCCGCTGATCAGTGACGGCAACGTGGACATCGACTTCCGGCACGTGCTGGAGAACCCGCTGGTCCAGGGCATCGAGATCGTGCAGACCGCGGCGGCACCGAGCGCGGCCAACGTGCTCTTCCGGGTCAACGCGGGCGGTGCCGCGCTGACCGCGCCGAGCGGCCCGGCCTGGGCGACGGACACGGCCACCACGCCCAGCCCGTACCACACCACGGGCAGCAACGTCAGCACCTACTCCACCCTGGCCACCCTGGACGCGACCGTGCCCGCCGGCACCCCGGCGGCGCTGTTCAGTGCCGAGCGGTGGGACCTGAGCACCTCGCCCGACATGCAGTGGAACTTCCCGGTCACGGCCGGCCAGCTCATCCAGGTCCGGCTCTACCTGGCCAACCGGTACTCCGGCACCAGCACCGTCGGTAAGCGGAAGTTCGACGTCTACATCGACGGCGCGCTCAAGCTGAACGACTTCGACCCGGTCGCCGCCGCCGGCGGTACCAACCGGGGCACGATGCGCTCGTTCGTCGTCACCAGCGACGGCAACGTCGACATCGACTTCGGCCGGGTGTTGGAGAACCCGCTGATCCAGGGCATCGAGATCGTCAAGGTGGCGCCGCTGCCGAGCGCGGCGACGCTCAACAGCGTCACCAAGCGGTCGTACGACGGTGCCTCCGCAGTCGGCTCGGCGACCTCGGTCGCCAACCCCGACGGCACCGCCTGGTCGAACGCCAAGGGCGCCTTCTGGGTCGGCGGCAGCCTCTTCTACGGGCTGAACGGGACGCTCTACCGGCGCTCGTTCGACGGGACCACCTTCGGTACGCCGAGCAAGGTCGACCCGTACCACGACGCCCTGTGGGACACCGTCGAGGTCGGCTCCGCGCCGAACCAGGAGCCGCAGACCTACGCGGGCAATCCGACGAACTTCTACTCGGAGCTGCGGACCGTCACCGGCATGTTCTACAAGAGCGGCCGGCTGTACTACACCGTCTACGGGCAGAGCAGCCTCTTCTGGCGTTGGTTCACGCCGGACAGCGGCACGGTCGGGGCGGACAGGTTCACCGTCTCCGGCACCACCGGTTTCGCCGACTCGGGGGGCGTCTTCCTCAACGGCGACACGCTCTACGTGGTCGGCCGGAGCACCGGCAACCTGTCCTCGATGGCCTGGTCCAACGGCGCGCCCACCGGGGCGATGACCGTGCGCAGCGGTCCGACGGTGGACAAGGTGGACTGGCGGGGCGCGGCGGTCTTCGTCGGTCCCTGAGGCACCGAACAGCGATGGCCCGGCCGGTATCGGCCGGGCCATCGCCCTTTCCGGGCCCGGTTGCGGTGAGTCCCCGGGCCGCCGCCTCAGGCCACGGCCGGCGCGTGCTCCCGGGCCCAGACCCGCATCAGGTCGCGGACCGAGATCACCCCGGCCACCTCCCGGCCGTCGAGCACCACCAGGTGCCGGAATCCGCCGCGGGCCATCGCGGCCGCCGCCTCCTCCACCGTCCAGTCCGGGCCGGCGTAGACCACGTCCCACGTCAGATGGGCCGCGGTGCGTTCGACGTCGGGGTCCAACCCGGCGCCGATCGCGTTGAGCACGTCGCGTTCCGTCATGATCCCGACCCCTTCGGAGTCGGGGTCGATCACGACCGCCGACCCGACCCGGCGGGCCGACATCATCCGGGCCGCCTGCCGGAGCGTGTGCTCCGGGCCGACCACGAGAACCTCGCTGGACATCGCTTCCCGAACCTGCATCACGCATCACCCCTGTGGGACGGTGGCCTCGGTACCGACATGGTGGGCCCTCGATGCGTACCGGGACAAGACCGGGCATCACCCCGCGCGTGTCGGCTCGCTACTGTCGTGACGTGCCCACCGACCCTCTCCGCTGCGCCGGCGCGCTGATCGTCGACGACGACGGCCGCATCTTCATCCAGCGCCGGTCCCCCGAGCGGCGCATTTTCCCCAACTGCTGGGACATCGTCGGCGGCCACCTCGAACCGGGTGAGGGTGTCGAGGACGCGCTGCGCCGCGAAGTCACCGAGGAGACCGGCTGGACCGTGTCACACGTGCTCGGCCTGGTGGGCGAGTACCGGTACACCGCCGACGACGGGCTGGAGCGGGTGGAGAGCGACTTCCTGGTCCGGGTGGACGGCGACCTGAGCCGCCCCCGGCTGGAGGAGGGGAAGCACACCGAGTCCCGCTGGCTGGGCGAGGCGGACCTCGCGGTGCTGGACGAGCACCGCGACGTCAACGACGGGCTGATCCGGCGGATCGCCGAGGACGCCTTCGCCGCGCTCCGTTCGATCGGGCTGTGAGCGACGGCGTCGAGCTGGCGCCGCACCGGTTCGCCGGGCTGGTCGCCCCGGCGGTCGACCGAGCCTTCGTCGCCGGCATGCTGGCCGGCCGGGACGGTGGCGGGGCGGAGCTGAGCTCACGGTACGGCGGACCGGCCGCCACCGGCTTCCTGGTCGAGTTCCGCACCCGGCTCGCCGCGCCGGGCGGGACGGTGGACGGGCCGGGCTTCGCGGCGGTGACCCGCTACCGGGACCCGGCGTCCTGCCAGCGCGCCCTGGACAAACACGTCGCCCACGGGATGATCCAGCGGGCGCCGGACGGCGGATTCTGCGCCACCGAACGAGGGCTCGCCTTCCTCGCCGAGCTCTACCAGGTGCACGGGGAGGTCACCGAGGAGCTCTGGGCGGGCCACGACGACCGGGTGGTGCGGCTGGCGGTGGCACTCGGGCGGCTGCTCGCGTACGGGCTGCTGCCGGCCGGGGCGGAGGACCCGGGGACGGGTCCGGCGTTCGCCACGATGGCGCCGCCGTACGAGCCGGAGGGGAGCCCGCCGGGGGTCCTGCTGCTCAACCGGTTGGGGACGTTGCGCTACCACCGGGCGGACGCGCACGCGGCGGCGTGGACGGCGGCCGGGCACACCGCGGCGAGCATCGTCGAGCTGCCGGCCGGGCCGGAACGACTGGCGATCGAGCAGGAGACCGACCGCCGGGCAGCCGGCCCGTACGCCGTGCTGACCGCCGAGGAACGCCTGTCGATGCTGGCCGACCTGGCCGCCCTGCCGGGCTGAACCACGGTTGGCGGCAGCCGCCGCGGCACCCGGCGCTATCCTCCACCGGTGACTCGGAGTCGTACGAGGGAGGATGCCGGAATGATCGGGATGGTGCTCGCGGCCGGTGCGGGGCGCCGACTGCGCCCGTACACCGACACCCTGCCCAAGGCGTTGGTGCCCGTGGACGGTGACACGACGATCCTCGACATCGCGCTGCGCAACCTCGCCGAGGTCGGGCTCACCGACATCGTGATCGTGGTCGGGTACGCCGCCGACGCGGTCCGGGAGCGCCAGGCGGTGCTGGAGAAGAAGTACGGCGTCACCATCACGCTGGTGCACAACGACAAGGCCGAGGAGTGGAACAACGCCTACTCGCTCTGGCTGGCCCGGGAGCACTTCTCCCGGGGGGTGCTGCTGGTCAACGGCGACACCGTGCACCCGGTGAGCGTGGAGAAGACCCTGCTGGCCGAGCGCGGCCCGGGCATCCTGCTGGCGATCGACAACATCAAGGTGCTGGCCGAGGAGGAGATGAAGACGACCTTCGACGTGGCCGGTCAGCTCACCCGGATCACCAAGCTGATGAACCCGGGCGAGGCGTACGGGGAGTACATCGGCGCGACGCTGATCGAGCCGCAGGTGGCCGACGCGCTCGCCGACGCGCTGGAGGCGACCTGGCGGCGTGACCCGAACCTCTACTACGAGGACGGCTACCAGGAGTTCTCCGACCGGGGCGGCGAGGTCCGGGCGGCGCCCATCGGCGACGTCTCCTGGGTCGAGGTCGACAACCACGCCGACCTGGCCCGGGCGCGGGAGATCGCGTGCCGCTACTAGCCCGGACCATCCTCACCCCGCTCCACATCGACGTGCGGCGGGGTGCGGTGGCCGACCTCGGGCCGCTGCTGGCCGACCGGCGGATCTCGGCCGGGGGCGACGTCGCGGTGGTGGTCGGCCCGGGCCAGGGCGAGAAGATCGTGGAACTGTGCCGGCCGAGCCTGGGTTCGGCGGACGTCTTCACGGTCGCCGGTGGCACCATCGACGCCGCCAACGAGCTCGGTGACCGGCTGCGCCGCCGCCAGTACGACGCCGTGGTCGGCATCGGCGGTGGCAAGACCATCGACACCACCAAGTACGCCGCCACCCGGTACGGCATCCCGATGGTGACCGTGGCGACCAGCCTCGCCAACGACGGCATCGCCTCGCCGACCGCCTCGCTCGATCACGAGGGCGGCAAGGGTTCCTATGGGGTGCACATCCCGATCGCCGTGATCGTCGACCTGGACTTCGTGGAGAGCGGCCCGGACCGGCAGACCCAGGCGGGCATCGGCGATGCGGTGAGCAACCTCAGTTCCTGCGCGGACTGGGAGATGGCTCACGAGGTACGCGGCGAGCCGATCGACGGCCTCGCCGTGACGCTGGCCCGGACCGGCGCCGAGGCGCTGATCAACCACCCGGGCAAGATCGGGGACGACGGGTTCCTGACCACGCTGGCCGAGGCGCTGATCCTCGGCGGGATCGCGAGTTCGGTGTGGGGGTCGACCCGCCCCGTCAGCGGAGGGGACCACGAGATCTCGCACGCCATCGACCACCTGTACCCGGGCACCGGATCGCACGGTGAGCAGGTCGGCCTCGGTGCCCTCTTCTGCACCTTCCTCCGCGACGACCCGGAGCGGTTCGGGCAGCTCGCCCGCTGCCTGCACCGCCACGGCCTGGCCACCACGCCCGCCGAGCTTGGGCTGACCGACGACCAGTTCGTGGAGGCGGTGCAGTACGCGCCGGCCACCCGCCCGGACCGCTACACCATCCTCGAACACCTCGCGATGTCGCCTACCGAGACGGGGGAACGGCTGGCAGACTACGCCGGTGCACTCCGCGACCACCTTGGCTGAGCCGTCCCGCCCCACCGTCGCCGACTTCCACCGGGTCAACCGGGGCGGTGGCCTGTTCAGCGAGTCGATCAGCCAGTGGCTGGGGGCCGTCTTCGCGATGGTCGCCCAGCGGCTCGGGCTGCGCCCCACCGCGCTGACCATCGCCAACCTGCTGCTGGGCCTGGCCGCCTCGGTGACCGTGGTGGCGCTCGCCGGCCGGGTCGCCGCCGGTGACGTACCGGCCTGGGTGGTGGGGCTGGTCGCGCTGGTCGGCTGGCAGGTCGCGTACGCGCTGGACTGCGCGGACGGGCAGCTGGCCCGGGTGACCGGGCAGGGCAGTGCCGCCGGCGCCCGGGTCGACGTGCTCTGCGACGTGGCCGCCCAGATCGCGCTGGTCGCCGCCCTGGGGGCGACCGCCGTGGCGCAGCGCCCGTCAACGCCGACCTGGCTGATCGCGGTCTTCGCCGGCACCTGGATGGTCAACCTGGTGACCTCGGTGATGCAGGCCGGCCCGAACGCGGCAAGCATGGTCACCTCGACGTCGCTGCCGGTACGCCTGGTGAAGCTGGTCCGCGACTACGGTGCGGTGATCTTCCTGGCCGGCCTGGTGCTGACCTTCGCCCCCGCGCTCACGGTCTGGTTGATCGTCGCCTTCACCATCGTCAACGGCGGCTTCCTCCTGGCGAGCATCGCCTTCTCCGCCCGCGCCTCCCTCCGCTGACGCCCCCCGCCCCGCCCCGCCGGTCGATCATGGAGTTGTGGTCGTGCGCGAACGGTGCGAATCCGGGCAAGCCGGGAACCACGAGTCCATGATCGGCTCGAAGGGGGCGGGCGAGGTCAGGCGGGGTGAGGGGTGCGGGTTACTTCGGCGTAGACGTCGATGAGCTGCTTGGTGACCACGTCGGGGTGGAAGGTGCGTTCGTAGCGGGCGCGGGCGGCCGGGGCGAACCGTGCCGCGGCGGCCCGCGCCACCGGCAGGGCGTCGGCC
>JBARAE010000986.1:0-2552 GCA_049791715.1 Micromonospora sp. | reverse complement strand
ATCACCACCGGCACGCTGACCGAGGACGACATCGTCGCCACCGTCGAGTACCTCTGCCGGCTGCACGCCGGTGAGGAGGGCTACGAGGCCGACGACATCGACCACTTCGGCAACCGGCGCCTGCGTACCGTGGGCGAGCTGATCCAGAACCAGGTCCGGGTGGGTCTCTCCCGGATGGAGAGGGTCGTCCGCGAGCGGATGACCACGCAGGACGTCGAGGCGATCACGCCGCAGACCCTGATCAACATCCGCCCGGTGGTGGCGGCGATCAAGGAGTTCTTCGGTACGTCGCAGCTGTCCCAGTTCATGGACCAGACCAACCCGCTGGCGGGTCTGACCCACCGGCGCCGGCTGAGCGCGCTCGGCCCGGGTGGTCTGTCCCGGGAGCGGGCCGGCTTCGAGGTCCGCGACGTGCACCCGTCCCACTACGGCCGGATGTGCCCGATCGAGACGCCGGAAGGCCCGAACATCGGTCTGATCGGCGCGCTCTCCACCTTCGCCCGGGTCAACCCGTTCGGCTTCATCGAGACGCCGTACCGGAAGGTCGTCAACGGTCGGGTCACCGACCAGATCGACTACCTGACCGCGGACGAGGAGGACCGGTTCGTCAAGGCGCAGGCCAACGCCCCGCTGAAGTCGGACGGCACGTTCGCCGAGGACCGCGTCCTGGTCCGCCGTAAGGGCGGCGAGACCGAGGACGTGCCGCCGGAGGCCGTGGACTACATGGACGTCTCGCCGCGGCAGATGACCTCGGTCGCGACGGCGATGATCCCGTTCCTCGAGCACGACGACGCCAACCGCGCGCTGATGGGCGCGAACATGCAGCGTCAGGCGGTGCCGCTGGTCAAGGCCGAGGCCCCGCTGGTCGGTACGGGCATGGAGTACCGTGCCGCCGTCGACGCCGGTGACGTCGTGGTCGCCGAGGTCGGCGGTCTGATCGAGGACCTCTGCGCCGACTACATCACCGTTCACCAGGACGACGGCCACCGCCGGACGTACCTGCTGCACAAGTTCCGCCGCTCCAACGCCGGCTCCTGCGTCAACCAGAAGCCGGTGGTCTTCGAGGGCGACCGCGTCGAGGCCGGCCAGGTCATCGCCGACGGTCCGTGCACCGACGAGGGCGAGATGGCGCTCGGGCGCAACCTGCTCGTGGCGTTCATGTGCTGGGAGGGCCACAACTACGAGGACGCGATCATCCTGTCGCAGCGCCTCGTGCAGCAGGACGTGCTCACCTCGATCCACATCGAGGAGCACGAGGTGGACGCCCGGGACACCAAGCTCGGCCCGGAGGAGATCACCCGCGACATCCCGAACGTCAGTGAGGAGATGCTCGCCGACCTCGACGAGCGCGGGATCATCCGGATCGGTGCCGAGGTCGTCCCGGGCGACATCCTGGTCGGCAAGGTCACCCCGAAGGGGGAGACCGAGCTGACCCCGGAGGAGCGGCTGCTGCGCGCGATCTTCGGCGAGAAGGCCCGCGAGGTGCGGGACACGTCGCTGAAGGTGCCGCACGGCGAGAGCGGCACCGTGATCGGTGTCCGTACGTTCTCGCGTGAGGACGGCGACGAGCTGTCCCCGGGCGTTAACGAGCTGGTCCGCGTCTACGTCGCCCAGAAGCGCAAGATCCAGGACGGCGACAAGCTCGCCGGCCGGCACGGCAACAAGGGCGTCATCTCCAAGATCCTGCCGGTCGAGGACATGCCGTTCCTGGAGGACGGCACGCCGGTCGACATCGTGCTCAACCCGCTGGGCGTGCCCAGCCGGATGAACATCGGTCAGGTCCTGGAGACGCACCTCGGCTGGGTCGCCAAGACCGGCTGGAAGGTGGAGGGCGAGGAGCTGGACTGGAAGCGCGCGCTCCGATCGATCGGCGCGGACGAGTCCGTGCCGGACACCAACGTGGCGACGCCGGTCTTCGACGGCGCCAAGGAGGAGGAGATTGCCGGGCTGCTCTCGTCCACCCTGCCCAACCGCGACGGCAACCAGCTGATCGGGGCCAGCGGCAAGGCGCGGCTGTTCGACGGCCGCTCGGGTGAGCCGCTGCCGGATGCGATCGCCGTCGGCTACATCTACATCCTGAAGCTGAACCACCTTGTCGACGACAAGATCCACGCACGGTCCACCGGCCCGTACTCGATGATCACGCAGCAGCCGCTGGGTGGTAAGGCGCAGTTCGGTGGCCAGCGGTTCGGCGAGATGGAGTGCTGGGCCATGCAGGCCTACGGGGCGGCCTACGCCCTGCAGGAGCTGCTGACGATCAAGTCCGACGACGTCCTGGGCCGGGTAAAGGTCTATGAGGCGATCGTCAAGGGCGAAAACATCCCCGAGCCGGGGATCCCGGAGTCGTTCAAGGTGTTGCTCAAGGAGCTGCAGTCGCTGTGCCTCAACGTCGAGGTGCTGTCCAGCGATGGCGTGGCCCTAGAGATGCGCGAGACCGACGACGAGGTGTTCCGGGCCGCCGAGGAGCTGGGCATCGACCTGTCCCGGCGCCCCAACGAGGGTGTTAGCAGCGTCGACGAAGTCTGATCCGGTGGGTGCGGCGGCGTGAACGC
>JBARAE010000985.1:0-5389 GCA_049791715.1 Micromonospora sp. | reverse complement strand
CCCGCGGACCCGACCCTCGCCGCCGACGCGCCGACCACCGACCCATCGGACGTGGACGCGGAGCCGTCGACCGGCCGGCCCGCCGATGACAGCGCGACGGCCGCCGACAACGGGCTCGCCGACGCGGACCGGGACGACGAGCGGGCCCGGGAACACGGCGCCGTGGTCCGGTCGGAGTCGGCGTGACCGGGCCGGAGGGCACGGACGGGCTGGGCGACGCCGCCCAGCCGGGCGCCGGCGAGATCACCGCCACCGTGATCGTCAACGCCCCCGCGCCTCGCGTCTTCGCGGCGCTGACCGCGTGGGAGCGGCAGTCCGACTGGATTCCCTTCACCACGGTCCGGGTCATCGAGGGCGACGGCGGCGAGGGCAGCCTGGTCGAGGCGGTCACCACGCTCGGCCCGGCGGTGGTACGGGACGAGATGCGGGTGGTCCGGGTCGACGCGCCGTACGAGGTGGGCGTGGTGCATTTCGGCAAGCTGCTCCGCGGCCCCGGCGTGCTGCGCTGCACCCCGGTGGAGCGGGACCGCACCCAGGTGGTCTGGCACGAGTGGTTCCACCTGCCCGGCGGAACCGCCGGCCGGGTCGCCTGGCCGGTGCTCTGGCCCGGCTCGAAGTTCGGCCTGACCCAGGCGCTGAAGAAGTTCGCCCGGCTGGTGGAGCAGGGCCGCCTGCCCTGACCGGTGTCCCCGGCCCGCTGTCGGTGGGCTGGCCTACCGTGTACGCCGTGACTGACCTGGTGACCGGGCCCGACGGGCTGCCCCGCTGCGCGTGGGGTGCGAGCACCCCGGACTACGCCGGCTACCACGACCGGGAGTGGGGCCGGCCGCTGCGCGGCGACGACCTGCTCTACGAGCGGCTGACGCTGGAGGCCTTCCAGTCCGGCCTCTCCTGGCTGACCATCCTGCGCAAGCGCCCGGCGTTCCGGCTCGCCTTCGACGAGTTCCGGATCGAGAAGGTCGCCGCCTACGGCGAGGCCGACGTGACCCGGTTGCTGGCCGACGCCGGCATCGTCCGCAACCGCGCCAAGGTCGAGGCGGCGATCGCCAACGCCCGAGCCGCGCTCGACCTGCCCGACGGCCTCTCCGCGCTGCTGTGGTCGTACGCGCCGCCGCAGCGGGCGACCCGGCCACGGTCGTTCGCGGAGGTGCCGGCGCTCACCCCGGAGTCCACCGCGATGGCCAAGGCGCTGAAGAAGCGCGGCTTCCGGTTCGTCGGCCCGACCACCGCGTACGCGCTCATGCAGGCCACCGGGATGGTCGACGATCACCTGGCCGGCTGCCACGTGGCTGTCGACCCCGCCCCGCCCGGGCGGGCGTGACCGGCATCGGCCGGGCGTGACCTCGGCGGCGTCCGGGCGACGTGACGGGACCGGCGCCGACCTGGCGTGATGGGATTGCCTCATGACCGAGACCGAGGTCCGCGCGAGCGGGACGATCGACGGCGGCAGCGGGCACGGCGCCTGGGCGGTGCTGCTCCCCGCCGAGCGGTACCAGGCCGAGCGGCTGGTGCACCACGACACCCTGGAGCTCACCGGCCTGGACGGCATCGCCCGGCCGCGGCCCGGCGAACCGGTCGCGGTGCTGGCCGACGAACCGCCCCGGCTGGTGGCACTCGGCCGGGTCGCCGCGACGACCGGAGAGATCCGGGAGGACCCGGACGATCCGCAGTCCGAGGTGGGCCCGGGGGAACTCGTGGTGACGTACACCCGGCGGGCCTTCGACCGGCCGGTCCCGGCGGACGGGCTGGCTCTCGCCGGGCTGGTCACCGCCCTGGACGTCGCCGCCTGGCGGAAGCTGGCCGACCGGCTCGGCCCGCCGCCGGCGCGCCGCACCTGGCTGGTCAGCCTCGACCTGCCGATCGAGGCGGCCACGGCCGCCGAGGCGGTCGGGCTTTTCTGGTCGTACGTGCAGGAGCTCGGCCCGCGGGAACTGCCCGCGTACGTCTCGCCCTCGGGCGACGAGTTGGCCATGCAGGCGTTCGTGCTCGGCGCCGAGGCGAACCAGGATCCCGAAGAGGACGACTGACGGCGGGCCACCCGGTTACCGTGCCGGGGAGGGCCGGTGCCGGCCGGCCGGGCGAGGGGGTCCGATGCGGTTCCAGGACAAGGTCGCGTTCATCACCGGCGCCGCGTCGGGCCTCGGCGAGGCGGCGGCCCGCCGGTTCGCGGCCGAGGGTGCCAAGGTCGTGGTCGCGGACATCAACGCCGAGGGCGCGGAACGGGTGGCCGGCGGGCTGCCCGACGCGTACGCGGTGGTCGTGGACACCGGCGAGGCCGCCTCCGTCGAGCAGGGCATCGCGGACGCCGCGCAGCGGTACGGGCGGATCGACATCATCTTCAACAACGCCGGCATCGACGGGCAGCAGCAGCCGCTGCACGAGATGGACGTGGAGAACTGGGAGCGGGTCCGCCGGGTCAACGGTGACGGCGTCTTCTACGTCCTCAAGTACGGCATCGAGGCGATGCTGCGCGGAGGCGGTGGGTCGATCGTCAACACCTCGTCCACCACCGCGCTGGCCGCCCAGGAGAACATCTCCCCGTACACCTTCACCAAGGCCGGCATCGTCGGCCTGACCCGCTCGGCGGCCATCGAGTACGCGGCCCGCGGCATCCGGGTCAACGCCGTCGCCCCGACGGTGGTGATGACGCCGCTGGTCGAGCACTTCATCAACAGCGCGCCCGACCCGGGGCAGATGCGGCAGCAGATGGAATCGTTCAACCCCAAGCCGGGCATCCCCACCCCGGACGACGTGGCCGGCGTGGTGGCCTTCCTCGCCTCGGACGACGCCGCCTGGATCACCGGCCACACCATCCCGATCGACGGCGGCTACGTCGCCCGCTGAGGGCCACACCCACGCGCCCGCCCGCGCCCGCCCGCGCCCGCGCCCGCGCCCGCCCCACCGTCGAGCGCCCTCTTTCACGGAAAGAGTGGCCATCCGCGGTGGAATGGCCACTCTTTCCGTGAATTTGGGCGGATCGTGAGGGTGGTGCGCGCCCGTCGGATGGGGTACGGGGTCAGCGGCCCTCGAAGACCGGCTTCTGCTTGTTGACGAAGGCCATCGTCGCGGCCCGGTGGTCGGTGGTCGCCCCGCAGATCGCCTGGGCCTGTGCCTCGGCGGCGAGGGCGTCGGCGAGCGTCCCGGCGTCGGCGATGGAGAGCTGCCGCTTGATCGCGCCGTAGGCGACGGTCGGGCCGGCGGCGAGTCGGGCGGCCAGCTCCTGCGCGGTCGGCAGCACCTGCTCGTCGTCATCCACCAGTGTGTTGAGCAGGCCCAGCCGGCACGCCTCCTCGGCGCCCACCGGCTCGGCGAGCATCAGCAGTTCGACCGCCTTGGCGTGGCCGACCAGCCGGGGCAGCGTCCAGGAGGCGCCGGTGTCGGCGGCGAGTCCGACGCCCGCGAAGGCCATCAGGAAGCGGGTCTTCGGACCGCCGATCCGGAAGTCGGCCAGGAACGCCAGCGACGCGCCGGCGCCGGCGGCCATGCCCCGGACCGCGGCGACCACCGGCTTGGGCAGATTGGCCAGCCGGGCGGCGATCGGGTTGTAGTGGGCCCGCACGGTGGCCAGCGGGTCCGCGTCGGCCGCTTCGAGGGTCTGCACGTGCTCGCGGAGGTCCTGCCCGGCGCTGAACGAGCCGCCGGCACCGGCCAGCACGACCGCCCGGCAGGACCGGTCGGCCTCCAGCTCGGCCAGGGTGTCCCGGAGCGCCTCCTTCAGCGCCACGTCGAGCGAGTTCATCGCCGTCGGGCGGTTCAGCGTCAGGGTGACGACGGCGTCGGTGCGGTCGACGAGCAGCGGCTCGGTCACGTGTCTAACGACCCTTCTGTCGGGCGAGGCGGTTGCAGGCGTCGAGGCACTGCTCGACGTACCGGTCGGCGGCCGGACGCAGCCGGGCGGCGTGCCGGTCGAAAAAGCTGGCCGCGCTGGTGCCCGGCCAGCGCTCGGGGAGCAGCGCCGGCGGGAGCTGGGGGTCCCGGAAGAGGAAGGTACGCCACGCGTGCACGAGCTGGAATCGGGCCGCGTACGCCTCCTCGTCGCTGCTGCGTACGGTCACCCCGGCCAGCAGTGGCTTCTGCTCGGCGACGAAACGTTCGTAGGCCCGGCCGATCTCGGCGAGGTCCCAGGCGCGGCGGACCACGGCCATGGCGCCGGGCGTGCCGGCGACGTGCGTGGCGGTGAACCGCTCGTACCGCACGCCCGCCTCGGTGAGCAGGACGTCCACGTCCTCGCCGGGGCGGGTGGCCACCCAGTTGCAGTCGTCGAGCGTGCCGTAGCCGAGGAAGGTCAGGTTCGCGGCGAGCCGCTGGCGGTCCCGCCGGGACGCGGGTGCCTCCAGGACGAGGAGGTCGAAGCGGCCGTCCCAGCTGTGGCGCCCGGTCCGGTAGATCCGGGCCCCCGCCTCGTCGAGTCGCCGGGCGGCTTTCGGTGTGATCGAATATCCCGGTCCGGAGGCCAGCCGGAGCGGGTCCAGCCAGCCCTGGCGGACCATGCGGGAGACCGCGGTGCGCACCGCCGGAGGCGCGATTCCGAGCGGCGCCAGCAGCTTGACCAGGGCGGCGACCGGTGCGCGGCCGCCCCTCGCCCGGAGGTGGTCGCCGTACAGGTCGAAGAGTGCCGACCGTGCCTGCATGACCGCACATTGTGACAGGCCTATCCAAGATAAGCTAGATGCTGTTACATCAATGCTGCTTCGGTTTGGGTCCGGCGGTGTTCATCAGGGAAAATCATTGGTCGACACCCCCGCGACGGTTGCGGGTGGTTGTGACGAAGTGGCTGTGGGGCAACCCACCGACCCTGGTGTAGGTCTGAGGGGAGACAACATGGCGGCGATGAAGCCGCGGACGGGCGATGGTCCGCTGGAAGTCACCAAGGAGGGCCGGGGCATCGTCATGCGGGTCCCGCTGGAGGGTGGTGGCCGGCTCGTCGTCGAGATGACTCCCGACGAGGCCAACGCGCTCGGGGACGCGCTGAAGGCAGCCGCCGGCTGATCGAGGAGTGGCCCGCGTGGCGCATGCCGCGCGGGCGGTTCGTCCTTCCCTGAGCCACCGGCCTCGCCGGTGGCTCAGGGCCTTCATCAGCCGGGAAGCGGCGGTTCCTCCCGCTTCGCACATTTCTTGGAGGTACGGTCCAGCGTGCTGGCCATTCGTCTGGTGAGCGGGCCCGAGCGACCCGACACCCTCGTCCTGCCCCTTCGTTCCGCCGGGTCGGCCGAGGACCCGGACGCCCCGGCCGCGCTGGTGCCCACCACTCCGGCTCTCCCGGGCGACGTGCTGACCGAGGCGACCGCCCTCGTTCGCGCCGCCCGGCTGACCGGCCGTGCCGGTGAGGTGCGCGAGCACCTGCGCCTCGGCGGCAGCCCCACGCGGCTGCTGCTGCTCGGCGTCGGCG
>JBARAE010000984.1:0-7891 GCA_049791715.1 Micromonospora sp. | reverse complement strand
GCCGGCGCCGCGGGTGCGGCCTGAGCGGGAGCGGGCACCCCGGCGGCCGCCAGTACGGCGGTGGAGACAGCGGCGAGGACCCGAGCTCTCATGACAAGGGAGACTAGCTCCAAGATCGATTCACGGGGGGACCGGCTCCGGTGTTGACGGTCCGCGACCGGACCGGTCCGCAGGGTCACCGGTGGACGTGCGACGGCGCGCCGAACCACCGGTGCAGCGCCCCGTCGAGCCCGTCGGCCGGGCCGCCGGCCCACGCCACGTGCCCGTCGGGGCGTACGAGCAGGGCTTTGGCGTCCAGTCCGCCGCGGGCGGCGACGACGTCGACCCGGTCTCGCCAGCCCTCGGCCGCCTCCGCCGCACCCGGCGCCAGCTCGATCACGATCGGACGGGCGACGCGCAGCCGGTCTCGGACCGCGGCCCGCCCCGCGGTGAGGCCGGGCAGCAGGTCGGGCAGCCAGGCGCCGGTCACCGGGTGCGGATCGTGCCGACCCGTGTCGTACGGCTGGTCGGCGCCGGCCACCAGCGTCGCCAGGTCGTGCCGGGTGTGGTCGTGTCGCAGCAGCTCGGCGAGCAGGTCCCGGACGGCGGTCACGTCGTCTCCGGGGGCGAGGAGCGCGAGCTGCGCCCGGGACTGGAGCGCGACCCGTCGACCGACCGGTGCCCGTTCCGTCTCGTACGTGTCGAGCAGCCCGGGCGGCGCCCAGCCTCGGATCTCGGCGGCCAGCTTCCAACCCAGGTTCAGCGCATCCTGCAGCCCGAGGTTCAGCCCGGGGCCGCCGACCGCCGGGTGGACGTGCGCGGCGTCGCCGAGCAGCACGACCCGCCCGGCGCGGTAGCGCGTGGCCTGGCGCAGGTTCACGCCGGTGAGGCGGCGCAGCAGCGGCGCCGGTCGGGTGGGCGGGGCCAGTGGGAGCGCCCCGCCGAGCACCCGGTCCACGGCGGCCTGCAGGTCGGCGAAGGTGACCAGCGTGGTGGTCGGCGGGTGCCCCGCCCACTCCATCGCGGCGACCAGGTACGCCTCGCCGCTGTCACCGAGCCGGGCGAACGTGAAGACGCCGCCGGGCAGCCGGTTGTGGGCGAACGGTGGGAGTCGTCGACCGTCGGGCAGCGCCAGGGTGCCGTCCGCGCCCAGGCGGTCGGCCGGGATGAGCGCGTGCCCGAGGTGCGAGACGAACCGGTCGTCGGTGCTGCCCGGGAACGGGATGCCGGCCTGCTTGCGGACCACGCTGTGCCCGCCGTCCGCCCCGACCAGCCAGCGGGTCCGCAGCCGCTGCTCGCCGTCGGCGGTGCGGACGGTCACCACCACGCCATCGGCGTCCTGGTCGAACCCGATGACCTGGTGCCCGCGTCGGATCTCCGCGCCGAGGGCGCGGGCGCGGTCCTCGAGCACCTCCTGGATGCGGGCCTGTGGCACGGGTAGGGCGAAGAGCGGGTTGTCGGGCAGCGCGGAGAGGTCGAGGGGCAGACCGCCGAACTGGAACCAGGGTGTGGGTGCGGGCGGCCCCGGCCGTCCGGCAAGGAGTTCGTAGAGGCCGCGCAGGTCCAGGACCTGGACGACCCGGCCGATCAGGCCGTTGGCCCGGGGCTCGCCGCCGGGCACCGGGCTGCGTTCGAGCACGAGCACGGGTACGCCGGCGAGCCGCAGCTCACCGGCGAGCAGCAGGCCGTTCGGGCCGGCTCCGACGATCACCACCTGGTGGGTCATTCCGTTCCTCCTCCCGACGAGGCTGTCAGTCTGGACTGACAACGCTGAGGGTGTCAGTCTGGATTGACAATCGGCCGCCTGTCAATCCAGACTGACAGGCATGGAGGAAGCAGAACTCGCCGCCCGGCTGCGCTCGCACGACCCCGCCGTCGGGCTGCGCGCCGTGCGCGCGCTGCACCGCCTCGCGGAGCAGGTCGAGGCGGCGGCCGTGGCGCGGGCCCGCCAGGAGGGCTGGTCCTGGGAGCAGATCGGGGACGCGCTGGGCGTGTCCCGCCAGTCGGTGCACACCAAGCACGGGAAGTGAGGCCGAGATGTTCGAACACTTCGCCACGGGCGCCCGGGTCGCCGTCGGCGCCGCCCTGGAGGAGGCCCGGCACCGCGGTGACCGCCGCATCGGGACCGAGCACCTGCTCCTCGGCGTGCTGCACGCCCACGAACTGGACTCCCTCGCCGAACTCGGCGTCGACCTGACCCGCGCCCGGGCCGCCCTGGAGTCGCTGGACCGGGCCGCCCTCGCCGCGGTCGGCGTCGACGTGGCCGGCGTCGAGCGGGCGCCCGTGCCACTGTCCCGGAAACGGACGCCGTTCACCTCCGCCGCGCGAACCACGCTGCGGCGCACCGTCGGCGTGGTCCGCCACCAGGGCGGCCGGCGGATCAGGCCGACGCACCTCCTGCTGGCGCTCCTGGAATGCGACCCGCCCGACCCGGCGGCCGAGGTGTTCCGCGAGTTGGGCGTGGACCGGTCCGCCGTCCGCGCGCACCTCCAGCCGCGAGCCGCCTGACCCCTCTTACCGAGAAAGAGTGGCCATTCCGCCGGGAACAGCCACTCTTTCCGTGTATTTGCGCCTCGGGGTGGGGAGGGTGCCGGCCGCGGTCAGCCGGCGTCGATCACGGGTGCCGGGTGGGCCGCCCGGGCCGCCGCCCGGTCCCCCGCCGGCAGCCAGGCCGCACCGGCGATCAGCGTCCGAGCCTGGGTGGGCGTGAACAGGTACGTCTTCTCGCCCCCGCACTTTCCGTCCGACTCCCCCGGGTCCTTGATCCAGAGCAGCGCGGCCAGCCCGGGCCGGTCGGACACCGGGCGGGGCCGCTCGCCCAACGCCTGCCGCGCCGGGTTGCACCACTCGTCGTCACGGTTCGGGTCGTCCGGCGGCGGGCCGACGCCGTTGCGGGACGTGTCGATGACGAACTCCCGACCGCCGACCAGGTCGGAGAGCTCCCGGCCCCAGCGGTAGCTGTCCTCGGTGGTCTGCCGGTTCGACACGTTCACCGCGAAGCCCTCGGCCGAGGTGATGCCGGAGGCGAGCAGCCGCTGCGCGGTCTCCCCCGTCGATCGCCACTGTGCGTGCCCCGCGTCCAGGTAGACGGCGTGCCCGGCGTCGGCCAGCCGTTCCGTCGCCTCGGCGATCAGCTTCCCTCGCGCAGTGTCGAAGCAGTCCGCGGGGATCGCGTCCGGCTCCATCACCACCGCTGACCGGGTAGGCCCCAACGCCCGGATCAGCTTCCTGATGTAGTCCCGGTACGCCGCCGCGTCCGGGGCACCCTCCCGGTGGTTCGCGCACCCCCGGTTCGGGATCCAGTACGCCACCAGCACCGGCAGTTCCCCGCGGTGGCCGGCCCGCTCGGCGAGTACGCCGGCGGCGGCCACGTCCTGCGGGCTGTTGACCCAGCGGGCCTGCGGTCGGGTGGTGATCGGGTCCAGCCAGTCCGCACCGTGCGCCGCCTGCCAGCGGGCCGCCGCGGTGTCCCGGTCGACGTACAGCGAGGCACCCCGGAACGGCTGCTTCGCCGGCGCGTAGCGGACGGTCGGCGGGTCGGGGTGCAGGGAGGTGTCCGGCGTGTGGCCGCAGCCCGCCGCCAGCGCGGCGACGAGGGCCAGGACGGCGGCCGGGACGAGTCGGCGGGTCACGGCAGCTCCCAGTGCTCGCTGACCCGGAACACCTGCACCCGGTCGTCGCCGGAGCCGAAGCTGGCCACCGGCACGGCGTGCTTGCGGGCCTCCATCAGGGTCGGATACTTCTCCGCCGCGTCGGCCGTGCGGTAGTACCAGTCGGGCACCACCAGGTAGTCGACCCGCTTGACCTCGCGGCGTACCGCGGGGTCGGTGTCCAACTTGTAGACGATCACCGGGCGCGGGTTGAAGCCGTAGTGGTGGACCAGGTCCGTCCAGATCGAGTCGTGCACGACCAGGGTCTTGTCGCGGGGCACGTTGTGGGCCACCCACTCGGTGGCCGAACGCAGCGGCGGCTGCTCGGTGACGGTCATCATCCGGCGCAGCTCCGGCGTCCAGGAGAGGGTGGTCGCACCGACCAGCCCGACCAGCAGCAGCGCCGCCGTGGTCACCCGGAATCCGTAGCCGAAGCCCTGCGCGGCCCGCCGGCGCAGCCAGCCGGTGGGCACCAGGCGAGGCGTGCCGGCCAGCGCGCTGCCCGCGCCGGCGATGAGCAACGCGCTCCACGGCAGCAGGTTGATCACATGCATGAACGGCACGTAGCCGCCCCGGACCAGCACCAGCCAGCCGATGACCAGGGCCAGCGCGGCGGGGCGCAGCCGGCGGACCAGCAGGGCGAGCGGGATCGCGGCCAGCCCGAGCATCAGCAGCCAGTGGTCGTACTGGAGCCAGTTGCGCACCTGGTGGCTGGTGGCGCTGTCCGGGTCGAGCAGTGAGCCGCTGGCCGCGCGGGCGGCGAGCTGCCAGCGGGCGGTGCCGAACAGACTGTTGTGCCCCGGCCCCTCGAACAGCTCGCCCTTGAAGAGCGCGAACAGCGGGTACATCGCCATCAGCAGAAAGCCCGCGAACCCCGCGGTGACCAGCACCTGGGGGCGGTTACGCCGGTCCAGGTTCTGCAGCATCGCCCAGCCGAACGCGGGAAGCAGCAGCAGCGTGGTCTCCTTGGTCAACGCGGCCACGGCGAAGGCGAGCGCCGCGCCGATACCGGCGGAGATGCTGCGCCGCGGCGAGTACGCCAGCACGAACGCCAGCAGCAGCCACGGGACGACCAGGTTGTCGAGGTACGTCCAGCGACCGTAGACGACGGCCAGCGGGGAGAGGCCGAAGAGCAGCACGGCGACCGACGCGCCGACCCGGCCGAGGCCGAGCCGCCGGGCCAGCACGAACAGCAGCCCGGCGCTCACCACCTTGGCGATGAGCATGCACTCGTTGCCGAAGGCGATCGCCGAGTCGTACCGGTCGAAGCCGCCGGTCAGCGCCGCCCACGCCGCGATCTGGATCCAGCCGGCCGGCGCGTGGTCGTAGAAGTACGAGTAGGGCGAGAGCCTCCCCTCGTACCGCAGCGACCAGGCCTGGGACAGGTAGGTGCCCGGGTCGTCGACGTACCCGGGGAAGGTGGACATGCCGATCGCGTGCACCGTGCCGACCACGGCGAGCAGCGCGACCAGCAGGGCCATGCTGCGGGCGTGCCGGGCGGCCCAGACCTGCAGGCCGATGCGCGCCCGCCGGTGCGCCGGCAGCGCCCGGTCGATGTCGGCGACCTCGCGCAGGTCCAGCGTGACGGCCTCCAGCGTCCGGGTCATGCCGCCACCCCCGCCGGGACCCGGCTGTCGTCGGTCGCCGGCGCCGCGCCGAGGTGCGCGCCGCTGTGCGCGGTCTTCACCCAGTTGGTACGCCCCAGCAGGTGCCGCAGCAGCGACCACACCGCGGCGACCGACAGCACCACCTGGTACGGGTAGCCACCGACGATCACGCCGAGGTGGTCCCGCACCCGCACCTTCTGCCCGAAGGTCCGGCCGAACTGGTGCAGCATCAGCACGTCCAGTGCGATGGTGAGCAGGCTGATCCCGAGTGGCACGCTGGCCAGCAGGGCGACCACGATCGGCGACTTGTGGGCCAGCGCCAGGGCCAGCGCCACCGGCGCGAGGACCACCGAGAACGCCTGGAAGAACTGGAAGCCGAGCACGTAGACGGCGAGCACCTTCTGCCACACCCGGGGCAGGGCCAGCCACTCCCGTTCGGTGAACACCTGGATGAAGCCCTGCATCCAGCGCACCCGCTGCCGGACCAGGCCGCGCAGGGTGTCCGGGGTCTCCTCCCGGGTGACCATCTCGTCGATGTAGACGACGTCGACCTTGTAGCCGAGCACCGAGGCGACCATGCCGATCTTGCAGTCCTCGGTGAGGCAGTCCTCGTCCCAGTACGCCCCGTACCGGCGGCGCAGCGCCTCGAGGAACTCGCGGCGGAAGAAGACGGTGTTGCCGCCGAGCGGCATGACCTTCGTCGCCGCCTGCAGCTTCAGCCGGGACTGGAACCACTTGTAGTACTCCAGCACGTTGGCCGCCCGCCACCAGCCGGAGGTGTTCGCTCGCAGCCAGCGGCGCAGTCGCGGCAGCCGGCCCGGCGGGAGTGGCAACGTACGCGGGTCGGCGCTGAAGTTCATCAGCTGCACCCCGCACTGCACGATGCCCGCCCCGGTCCGCCGGAACCGGTAGTCCACCATCCGCAGCAGGGCGGGGTGGAACAGGTCCTCGGCGTCGGCGATGCCGATCCACTCGTACCGGATGCCGAGCCGGTCCAGCTCGCGGACGGCCGCGTTGAGCCCGATCGGCTTGTTGTGCACCTCGGTGTCCTCCGGGTACGGCGCCACCAGCACCCGCCCCGGGTAGCGGGCGGCCTTGGCGTGCGCGATGGCCGCCGTACCCGGGTCGTCCGGGTGGTCGATGATCGGCACCACCCAGTACTCGGGGTGGTCCAGGTTGGCCAGGCGCTCCAGGGTGTGGCCGGCGACGGCCTCCTCGTGCCGCATCGGCACCAGGATCACGCCCGGCAGCCGGGGCTCGTCCGGGTCGCCGTACCGGTCGGGGTCGTTGTGCTCGGGCAGCCACCACTTGTAGAGCTGGAAGGCCAGCGTGGTGACCGCGACGACCAGCATGAACAGCGACACGGTGACCAGGAACGCGTCCAGGAAGAGGATCGCCGCCAGGCTCAGCACGGCGAGCGCGGCGACCATCCGGCTGACCCGCCAGGCCACCGGGGTCGGCCGCCGGTGCGTCCCCCGGTGACGGGGGCGGGAGTCGGCGTCGGTCATGGGGGCACCTGCCTGGTGGGAGAACGACCAGAAGCGGTCGGAGCAGTAGTTGATGGCCGTGCCGACGACGAGCAGCCCCCAGTACGCCACACCGGTCCCGAGGACCGGGGCGAGGAACGGGAACGCGACCAGGCTGAGCAGCGCGCTGCCGCCCCGAGCCGTCTGGAACCGACGCCAGCGGCGGGCCCGACGGTCGGCCCGGCCGGCGGTGTGCCGGCGCCAGGTGACCAGGTCGTGGGCCACGAAGCTGAGCTGGAGGGTGACCACCAGCTGCACGGCGTTGGCGGCAGCCGGGGCCAGCCCGGCGCGGATGAGCAGCTCCAGCAGGGCGTGGCCGATCACCGCGACGGCGGCACCGATGGCGAGGAAGAGCCACGACTCGCGGGCACGGAGAAGGTCGATGACGGGACGCACGCTGTCCTTCCGGGGGCTGCCGGGCACGGTGACGCGAACCCGGGGCTGCGGTGGCGGCGACGCTGCCGCCACCCGGCGGACGGTCCCGCCGTGGCTGCCGGCGGGCTCTCGGTCGGCCCGAACACGGCTGGACCCGAAGGGCGTGGTGATTCCCATCGGGTCCAGCGGCCTTCTACCCCTGGAAGGTCAGCTCAACCACGGGCGTGGCGAGGGACACATGCCCCGCTGGGCACCGGTTCCCGGGAGACGGTGGCGGGCGGATCGTCGGCGGGTCAGCCGATCCGCCGCAGCCAGTGCCGTTGCCACGGGGTCTCCACCGCCCGCGGGTGATGATGGGCGCGTATCCAGGCCACGGCCCGGCCGGCCGGCAGCCCGTCCAGGACGGCGAGCGCGGCGAGCGCCGTACCGGTCCGGCCGACTCCGCCCCGGCAGGCCACCTCCACACGCTGCCCGTCGTACGCCCGGCGCAACGCCTCGTGGAGGGCGTCCAGGGCGTCGACCCGGTCGAGCGGTACCCAGAAGTCCGGCCAGCGGATGCGCCGGTGCGGCCAGGGCGGGAGCGGCCCGGGGGCCAGCAGCAGGGCGAAGTCCGCGGGTGAGGCCGCAGCCGCGATCCGCCGGCCCCGCACCCGCGCGCCTCGGGGCAGCGTGACGAGTCCGGTCGGGTCCGCCCAGGGCTCCCCCGTTCCCATCCGGCCATTGTGGCCCCCCGATGCTCCGGACAGGCCGGTGC
>JBARAE010000983.1:0-1705 GCA_049791715.1 Micromonospora sp. | reverse complement strand
CGCCGACCTCGGTGGCACCGGGGTCACCACCGGCGCGACGAAGGGGATCGCACGGTGACCGTCGACGAGGTGCGCCGGATCGCCCGGGCGCTGCCGCGCACCGAGGAGGCCCTGGTCCGGGACCGGGTCAAGTTCCGGGTGGGTCGGATCGTCTACCTGGCTCTCTCCCGGGACGAGACGCTGCTCGGCTTCGCCTTCCCGCGGGCCGAACGGGCCGGGCTGGTGGCCGCCGAGCCGGAGAAGTTCCTGATGCCCGAGCCGGCCGACGAACGCTACAACTGGATGCGGGTCCGGCTGGCCGCGATCGACGAACCCGAGTTGCGGGAGATCGTCGTGGAGGCGTGGCGGATGGTGGTGCCGAAGCGGGTGGCCGCCGCCCACCTCGGCTGACGGCCGCACGACCGTTGGCGACCCGGCTCAGGCGGCGCGCCGGACCACCGTGGCAAGGTAGCGGCAGAGCAGGTCGTGCCAGCCGGCCGTCAACGCCTTGCGGTAGCCCTCGGCCGCCTCGCCGTGCCGGTCGAAGTCGCGGTGCTCGACCTCCACCCGGGTGCGGTCGGGGCCCTCGGGGGCGAAGACCACCTCCACCTCGCTGGCCCGCGCGGGGTCCGGCACCGGCACCCGGTCGGGGCCGATCTGCCAGGTGAAGACCAGCCGGCGGGGCGGGTCCCAGGTGAGCACCCGGCCCCAGTCGCTGCGGAAGCCGTACGGGCCGATCTCGTAGAGCATCCCGCCGGCGCGCGGCTCGATGCCCAGCTCAGCCAGCGCCTCCGGCCCGGACCACGTGTATTCGCGTACCCACCAGTCGGCCAGCGCGCCCGTGAAGACCGCGAACGCCTGCTCGGCGGAGGCTGGGGCGAGGAGGCTGCTGCGGAGGTAGAACCGGCCGCATTCCTGACGGACCTCATCCGGATCGGCCATCTCCTGTCCCATAGGCCCGGACCATACCGGCTCATGCCTCGGTGCGCAGCTTCGTGGGTGCCGCCTTCCAGCCGCCAGGGAGAACGTTCTCCCGAGCGCGACCGGCGGCGCCGTGAGGACATACCGGCGGCGGCCGCCGGCTCGGGCGGAGGCACGGCGGAACGGGCACGGATGCCGCGCCGGAAACGGGGTAACCGCGGCTGATCCGGTCCGACGAGACGGGCCAGCGGGGAGCGGGGAGCATGAGCGACAGCGGAGCCACCGAACGGGAACCGGACCCGACCAGCGAGCGGCTCACCCGGCAGGGTGGGGCGGGCGAGCCGGACGTCCTGCTCGACATCCCGGAGGTGACGGTCGACCAGATCCGGCTGGCGGTCGACGGGCTCGACGCGGACCTGTCGCTGCGCGCGCGGCTGGCCAACCTGCTCCAGATCGACGCCGGGGTGCGAGTGCACCTGGAGGGCGTGGAGCTGGACGTCACCGGGGTGAGCGCCGAGGCGCTGCTCAAGGTGCGGCTGGAGAAGCTGGCGGAGATCCTGGGCCGGGCGCTGGCCACCATCGACCGGAACCCGCAGGTGATCGACGCACTGGCCCGTACGGCCGCGGTCAGCATCGACGACGTCAACCGGGCGGCCCAGCAGCTCGCCGGCGGCCCGGGAGCGCCCGTCGTGAACCGGGCGGGACAGCACCTCGGGACGGTGGGTGCGGTGGCGGACCGGACACTGCGGGAGCAGGTCGCCGAGCCCGGTCCGGCGGCCCCCGCGCCCCCGGCTCCGTCCGCTGC
>JBARAE010000982.1:0-1670 GCA_049791715.1 Micromonospora sp. | reverse complement strand
GTCACCTTCTGGCGGGCGATCCCCCCGGTGGCCGCCGCCCTGCACACCGCACCCGGGCTGCTCGCCCGGTTCGGCATCGGCGAGGCCCCGCTGGGCTGGCAGGGCACGGTGAGCCTGTGGCGGGACCCGGCGGACCTGGTCGCGTTCGCGTACCGTCAGCCGGAGCACCGCGCGGCGATCACCCGCACCCCCACCGAGGGTTGGTACGCGGAGGAACTGTTCGCGCGGTTCGAGGTGCGCGAGGTGGTCGGCGACCGGACGGTGCTCGGATGGGCCGGCGACGACGCCCCGGAAACAGCGAGAGGACACGCATGAGGTTGGTGCGGTGGACGCCGGACGATCTGGCCCGGCGGCTGGACGACGTGGTGGCCGTCTACGGCGAGGCGATGGGTTACCGCGCCGACCTGCTGGAGGCCCGGCGCGGCTACATCGCCACCCACGTCCGCCGCCCCGGCTTCCGGGCCGTCGCCAGCCTCACCACCGAGGGCCACCTGGTCGGCTTCGGGTACGGCTACCTCGGGGCTCCCGGTCAGTGGTGGCACGACCAGGTGGCCCGGGCGCTGGACGCCGACGCGCGGCAGCGCTGGCTGACCCACTGCTTCGAGGTGGTGGAGCTGCACGTCCGCCCCGCCGCGCAGGGGCACGGCCTCGGCGCCGGCCAGCTGCGCGCCCTGCTCACCATGGCGGAGGGGACGACCACGCTGCTCTCCACCCCGGAGGCCGACGAGCAGAAGTCCCGGGCCTGGCGGTTGTACCGCCGGTTCGGCTTCGTGGACCTCCTGCGCGACTTCCACTTCCCCGGTGACGAGCGGCCCTTCGGCGTGCTCGGCCGGGACCTGCCGCTGGCCGCACCCGGCCCCGTACCGGGACCGGCCACGCCGTGATCCGGCGGCGCCTGCCCTGGGCGCTGCTGGCCGTCCTGGTCCTCGCCCAGATCTGCTACCCGCTCACCACGGGCGCCGCCCGGGCCGGGCTGACCGTGGCGACGGTCGTGCTCGGCTACCTGCTCTCGGTCGGCCACGCGCTGCTCAGCCGGGGTGCCCGTACGGCGGGAGCGCTGGTCGCGGTCGCCACCGGCGGCGGGTTCGCGATCGAGGCCCTCGGCGTGGCCACCGGCTTTCCGTTCGGCAGCTACGACTACTCCGGCCAGCTCGGGCCGAAGCTGGTCGGAGTGCCGCTGATCATCCCGCTCGCCTGGACCTGGATGGCGTGGCCGGCCTGGCTCACCGCGGTCCGCCTCACCTCGTCCCGGCTCGGCCGGGTCGCGCTGGCCGCGGTCGGACTGGCCGCCTGGGACCTCTTCCTCGACCCGCAGATGGTGGCCGAAAGCTACTGGGTCTGGCGGGATGCCACCCCGGCGCTGCCCGGGCTGCCCGGCATCCCGGTCAGCAACTACCTCGGCTGGCAGCTCTTCGCGGTGCTGCTGATGGCGGCGCTGCGTCCCCTCGCCGGGCCGGCCGTCGACCGCACCGACGGGCGGGACGCGCCGATGTTCGCGCTCTACCTGTGGACGTACGCCTCCAGCGTGCTGGCCCACGCGGTCTTCCTCCGCCTGCCCGCCTCGGCGATCTGGGGCGCGGCCGGCATGGCGGTCGCCGCCGTGCCCCTCGCCGTGGTGCTCCTGCGGGCCCGCCGGCACGATGCCGGCCGACCCCAAGCGCACCCGCTGC
>JBARAE010000981.1:0-3047 GCA_049791715.1 Micromonospora sp. | reverse complement strand
GCTGGCTTCCGCCGGCTCCGCGCCGCCTCGCAGGGCGTCCAGCAGCTCGACGATGGCCGACTCCACCGCGGCGATGGCGGCGCTGTCGGCGCGGGTCGACGTGGAGACGCCGTCGCAGACCACCGCGACCGTGGCGTCGGCGACTCGGCCGATCGCCACGGCGTCCTCGTTGCGCGGCCGGCGGGCCCGGTCCGTCACCGCGGCAAGGCCACCGAGGTCGAGTTCGGCGTGGTCGCGGCCGACCGAGCGCCGGCGGCCGCATGAGTCGCAGTATCCTCCGCCTGGCACCTTTGCGCCGCAGCCGCCGCAGTCGCCCTCGGTCGCCCGGGAGGACAACCACGGTACGACCGGCGGTGTGCCCGATCTCGGCCCCGGCAGCGGGGCCGCGGTGGCCGTCGATTCCTCGCCGGTTCGCAGGTTGCGCCCACACACCTCACAGAAGCGGTCCCCCGGATTGCCGGCCGGGCCGTGCTCGGGGCAGGACGGGGCCGTCATGTCAGCGTCCTCGGCCGGACGGCGTTGGCCCGGTCGACCAGCGCGATGCGGGTGGGCGGGTCGGCGGCGAGCTGCGCCAGGGTGCGGTAGGCGCGTTCGAGGCCCAGCCTCAGCCCCTTCTCGTGCGGTCCGTGGCCGAGGACCCGGGCGTCCGGCGGCAGAGTGTGCCCGGAGGTGACCCAGGCCAGGGCCGCCTCGAGCATCTCCACCGTCAACCGGGCCTGCCGCTCGACGTCCAACCCGAGCCGCTGCAGCCGGTCGGAGGCGGCCAGCAGGTCACCGGCGCCGGCGGGAAACCCATCGGCCGGTAGGTTGGCCCGGACCGCGGCCACTTGGGCGGCGATGTGGTGGCTGGAGCTCTCCGGCACCTGGTCGAGGACGCGCAACGCGGCGCCCCGGTCGCCCTTGACGAGCTGGAGCCGGGCCAGCCCGAAGGCGGCGCTGATGAAGCCGTGGTCGGTCCGCCAAACCCGGTCGTACAGCCGCTCGG
Source organism: Micromonospora sp. (assembly GCA_049791715.1). Classification (GTDB taxonomy): domain Bacteria; phylum Actinomycetota; class Actinomycetes; order Mycobacteriales; family Micromonosporaceae; genus Micromonospora. The sequence goes on along the minus strand of JBARAE010000981.1, from coordinate 2,062 downwards.
CGAGCTCCGGGTCTCCGGTGCACTCCACTGCGGCGGCCAGCGCCAGCCGGGCGGCCGGCTCGCCAGGCAGTTGGCCGTAGACGGCATCGAACGCCACCCGCGCGTCCCCGGGCCGGTTCGCGGCCAATGCGGCGAGGCCACGGTGCCAGTCAATCCGCCAGTCGAACGGGTCGTCGGCGTAAAGCCGGTCCAGGTCCCCGGCGGCGCCGGCCAGGTCGCCGCCGTCGATCCGGGCCCGCACCAGGCGCAGCGCCACCTCGACGCTATGCACCGGGGCGTTGCGCAACTGCGCGATCAGCTCGCCCGGGGCGGTCGCCGTCAGCGTGGTCAGGAAGCCGGTGCCCGGGTCGAGGACGTCCACCTGCGGCAGCGGCAGCGCGGCGGCTACCGCCGCCGGGTCGAGCCGCCGGGCGATGGCGGTCAGGCCCACCTCCCCGGCGCCGGTGCCGAACGCGCGCCGTTCCGGGGTGAACTGCCGGGACACCGCCGGCCGGGGCACACCGTCGGCGGCCGACAGCACCTCCCGCAGCACCCCGAGGAGCTGTTCGGTCATCTCGGCCGCCGACTGGAAGCGCCGGTCCGGATCGAGGTGGGTGGCCCGCCGCAGGAGCCGGTCGTAGGACTCCTCGCGGCCCAGCAAGGGCACCTCTGAGCGGTCCGGCAGCCGGTCGGCGTAGGTGCTGGCGAAACCGCGGAAGTCGAAGCTCAGCACCGCGAGAGTCCGCCCGACGGTGTAGAGGTCCGCCGCCACCGAGGGCCCCACCTCGGCGACCTCCGGCGCCTGGTAGCCGGGTGTGCCGTAGACCGCGCTCACCTCGTCGTCGACCAGCCGGACCGCACCGAGGTCGATCAGTTTGAGCTGCTCCTCGGCGTGGATGACGTTGTCCGGCTTGAAGTCGCAGAACAGCAGGTTGCGGTCATGCAGATAGCCCAGTGCAGGCAGGATCTCGACACCGTAGGCGATCACCTCGGGCAGCGGCAGTGCCCGCTCGCCGGTGGCCGCCCGCCGGCTGACCAGCATGTCCCGCAGCGACTGGCCGCCGACGTACTCCATAACGATGTAGCCGACCGGCACCCCGGTCTTCGGGTCCGGATGCTGGACGAAATCGTGGATCTTGACGATGCTCGGGTGGTCGATCTCCACCAGGTAGCGCCGCTCGGTCACAGCGGCGGCCATCGCGTCCGGGTCACTGGTGTTGATCAGCCCCTTGAGGACCACCCAGCGGTCGCTGACGGTGTCGCTGACGTTCTTGTCCCGGGCCAGGTAGATCCAGCCGAGCCCGCCGTAGGCGAGCGCGCCGAGCACCTCGTACCGGTCGTCGACCACGTCGCCACGGCCCAGGCGGGGCAGGAAAGAGAACGGGGTGCCGCAGTGGGGGCAGAAGCCTTCGGCGCGGCCCGGGGCGCCGTCCCGCCCCCGGCCGACCGGCTTGTCGCACGCGACGCAGTACCGGCGGGACTCGGCCACCGTCGGCTCGGCCATCACCGCGCTGGCCGGGTCGCGCAGCGGGACCCGGGGCAGCTCGATCAGGCCGGCACCGAGGCCACCGCGAGTGGCCCCACGGCTGCGGCTGGAGCCCCGCGAACCGGTGCGCACCGAACCGCCGCGCGCGCTCACCGGGGTCGAGGCGACGGAGGCGAGCGGTACCGGTCCCACGCCCGACCCGGGCCGCGCCGGCCCGGCACCGGGGGACGGCTGCGCTGGCAGGACCCCGGCCGGGGCCTTGCGCCCGCACTCGTCACAGTAGCCCTCCGGCCCGTAGCTGCCGGTGCAGTCGGGTCGTACGCACCGCTGGCTCATGTCGTCCCCCGCTCGCTGAGGTCGTTGAGATACCGCTGATACGCGGACAGGGCCCGGGTCGCCGCGGGCAGATCGCACGGGCTGGAGTAGAGAAGGTCCTCGACGGCGCGGTGCCGACGGGACAGCTCGGTGTGCTCGGCGAAGCCGAGCCGGGCGGCCTTGGCCCGGTAGGCGGCCAGTCGCCCGCGCAGCTCGGCACGGCGCTCCAGCAGCCCGTCCGCGGCATCCCGCAGCCCGGCGGCCCGCTCGACCGCCGCGACG
>JBARAE010000980.1:0-3977 GCA_049791715.1 Micromonospora sp. | reverse complement strand
GGCCCGGGACGGCGCGCGCGGCGCGCGGGCCCTGCAGGCCGTCGCCGGTGACGTGGTCCGCCATCTCAACCTGCTGCTCCTGCTCCGGCTGCTGGCCGAGCTGACCGCCACCACCCTGGTCGCCCTGGTCGCGGTGGACAGCTTCGGCGCCGGCTGGCGGGCCGCCCTGGTCACCGCCGGCGCGATGACCGTGGTCAGCTTCGTCGTGGTCGGTGTCGCGCCGCGCACCATCGGCCGGCAGCACGCGTACGCGGTCGGCCGGGCGGTCGCCCCGCTGGTGCGCTGGCTGGGCCGGGCGCTCAACCCGCTCGCCTCGCTGCTGATCCTGATCGGCAACGCGGTCACTCCGGGACGCGGCTTCCGGGAGGGTCCGTTCGCCAGCCAGGTGGAGCTGCGGGAGTTGGTCGACCTGGCCGAGCAGCGCGGCGTGGTGGAGCACGGCGAGCGGCAGATGATCCACTCGGTCTTCGCCCTCGGCGAGACCATCGCCCGCGAGGTGATGGTGCCGCGTACCGAGATGGTGTGGATAGAGGAGAGCAAGACCCTCTCCCAGGCGCTGGCGCTCTTCCTCCGCTCCGGTTTCTCCCGCATCCCGGTGATCGGGGAGAACGTCGACGACGTGCTCGGTGTGCTGTACCTCAAGGACCTGATCCGGCGTACCGAGGGCGGTGACCCGCGCGCCGCCGAGCTGCCGGTGGCCGAGCTGATGCGCCCGGCGACCTTCGTGCCGGAGTCCAAGCCGGTCGACGACCTGCTGTCGGAGATGCAGGCCGCCCGCAATCACCTGGTCATCGTCGTTGACGAGTACGGCGGTACCGGCGGCCTGGTCACGATCGAGGACATCCTGGAGGAGATCGTCGGCGAGATCACCGACGAGTACGATGTCGAACGCCCGCCGGTCGAGCGGCTGGCGGACGGGGCCGTACGGGTCACCGCCCGCCTCCCGGTGGAGAATCTGGGCGAGCTCTTCGACACCGAACTCCCCACCGACGAGGTGGAGACGGTCGGCGGTCTGCTCGCCCAGTCGCTGGGTCGGGTCCCGATCCCCGGGGCGGAGGCCGAGGTGGCGGGGCTCCGGCTGATCGCCGAGGGCACCACCGGTCGGCGCAACCGGATCGACACCGTTCTGGTGAGCCGGTTCGAGCCGACCGACGCACAGGACAGCGCGGGGCGCGGCGAGCACGTCGAGTCCCGTGGCAACCACAACCGTTCCGAGGAGAGGCAACCCGCCGATGCCTGAGTCACCCGCCGTGCCCGCGGCCCGGCCCACCCCGTCCGATCCGGCCGAGCTGAGCGCCGAGGACGGCAAGCTGGTCATCCTGGCCCGGGGCGCGCGTGGCCGGGTCGGCGCCGTGGAGGGCGCGGCGGTCCGCGACCAGGACGGCCGGACGTACGCGGCGGCGAGCGTCTCGCTGCCGTCGCTGACGCTGACCGCGCTGCAGCTCGCGGTGGCGTCGGCGGTTGCCGCCGGTGCGACCCGGCTGGAGGCCGCCGTGGTGGTGACCGAGGCGTCGACGCTGGACGGCTCGGGGCACGCCGCGGTGCGTGACCTCTCCGCCGACGCGCCGATCCACGTGGCGGCGCCGGACGGCACCGTCCTCGGCACGGTGGTCGAATGACCGGCGTGCCGGACCCGGAGGCGCCGCGTCCCTACCGGGCCGGGTTCGCCTGTTTCGTGGGGCGGCCGAACGCGGGCAAGTCGACCCTGACCAACGCGATCGTCGGCACCAAGATCGCGATCACCTCGAACAAGCCGCAGACCACCCGGCACGTCATCCGCGCGGTGCTGCACCGCCCGGACTCGCAGCTCGTCCTGGTCGACACCCCCGGGCTGCACCGTCCCCGGACGCTGCTCGGCGAGCGCCTCAACGACCTGGTCCGGGAGACGTGGAGCGAGGTCGACGTGATCGGCCTGTGCATCCCGGCGAACGAGCCGGTCGGCCGGGGCGACCGGTTCATCACCGGCGAGCTGGCCAACCTCAAGGCGACCGTGCTGGCCGTGGTGACGAAGACCGACCTGGTCGACAAGAAGCGGCTGGCCGAGCAGCTCCTGGCGGTCAGCGAGCTGGGGGAGTTCGCCGACGTGGTGCCGGTGAGCGCGGTCTCCGGGCACCAGGTGGACACCCTGGTGGACGTGATGACCGGCTACCTGCCGGAGTCGCCCCAGCTCTACCCGGACGACATGCTCACCGACGACCCGGAGCAGGTGCTGGTCGCCGAGCTGATCCGGGAGGCGGCCCTGGAGGGGGTCCGCGACGAGCTGCCGCACTCCATCGCGGTCGTCGTGGAGGAGATGATCCCCGAGGGCAAGCTGATGAAGATCTACGCGGACGTCTACGTCGAGCGGCCGAGCCAGAAGGCGATCGTCCTCGGTCACCGGGCCAGCCGGCTGAAGGAGGTCGGCATCACCGCCCGCCGGCAGATCGAGGAGTTGCTCGGCACCCGGGTGTACCTCGACCTGCACGTACGGGTGGCAAAGGACTGGCAGCGCGACCCGAAGCAGCTGCGCAAACTGGGCTTCTGAGCGCGTTCGTTCCGCACCGCCGGCTCCTCGTGCCGGGGCAGCGCCGCCCGGTCGAGGCGGAGACCCTGCAGATCAGCGTGCGGTGAGCGTCACGTTCCCGCTGGCGGCGCTGACGTCGAGCAGCAGCGGGGCGGTCGGGTCGTTCGTCACCCCCAGGTCGGCGTCGCCGGAGCTGACCTGGGAGCGGACCCGGTACCGGCCGGCGGGCACGACCAGTTCGACGTCGCCGCTGGTGGCGTGCGCGCGGGCCGAGGCCGGCCGGTCCAGCTCGAGCGTGACGTTGCCGGACTGGGCCTCGGCGTCCACCTGGCCCCCGAGCCGGCGACCGGTGATGTTGCCCGACACGGCGCGCAGGTGGACCGCTCCGGCCACGTCGGTCACGTCGATGTTCCCGGAGCCCGCCGCCGCGTGGACCGGGCCGGCTGCGCCGCTGACCGTCACGTTGCCCGAGGAGACCGTGACCTCCACCGCGCCGACCCGGGCCAGCTCGACGTCGCCAGAGCCGGTCTCGCCCCGCACCGCGACCCCCTCCGGGGCGGTCACCTCGTAGGAGATGCTGCACCGGTCGCCGCAGTCGGTGTCCAGGACCAGCTCGTCGCCCTTGATCTCGTACCGCGCGTCGGGCTCGTCCCCCTGGTAGCGCACCACCCGCTTGATCCGTACCTCCGCGCTCTTGCCGACGGCGCGGACCACGACATCGCCGGAGCCCGGCAGCACGGTGATCCGGCTGATCGTCGCCTTCTCGGTGTTGTCGAAGTCGAGCCGGCGGAACGAGAGGGTGTCACACCCGGCGAGGAGAATCAGGACGGCGGCCGCGCCTGCGGCGACCCCCGTCCGGGCGGCGACAGCGGTCCGGTGCAGAGCCATGGCGAGCACGCTACGGCCGACATGGTCTGCCGCACATCGGGGTTCGACGGCCCGTCCACCCCGAACCGACCCTGAGATCGCACCCCGAGAGAGAATGACCGGATGGCCGGGTACCGCCGACAGCTCTACCGCGACGACGCGGTGGTCCTGCGCGTCCAGAAGCTCGGCGAGTCCGACCGGATCATCACCCTGCTCACCCGCCGGCACGGGCGGCTGCGCGCGGTGGCCCGGGGGATCCGGCGCACCACCAGCAAGTTCGGCGCCCGGCTGGAGCCGTTCGGTCACGTCGACCTTCAGCTCGCCGGCGACCCCAAGGGCAACCAGGGCAGCTCGCTGCACACCGTCAGCCAGGTCGAGGGGATCGACCTGTACGGCAAGCGGTTCCTCGGCGACTACCCCCGCTACACCGCGGCCAGCGCCATCGCCGAGACCGCCGAACGGCTCACCCCGGTGGAGCGGGAGCCGTCGCTGCGGCTGTTCCAGCTCACCCTCGGTGCGATGAAGTCCCTGGCCCGGGGCGAGCACGCCACCACGCTGGTGCTCGACGCGTACCTGCTGCGCGGCATGGCGCTGGCCGGCTGGGCGC
>JBARAE010000979.1:0-11824 GCA_049791715.1 Micromonospora sp. | reverse complement strand
GCGCGGACCCGTGGCGCAGCGATCGCCCGGGCCGTGGTCGGCGGCGCCCGCGAGGCTCTCACCCGGCTCACCACGTCGATCGCCCAGGCTGAGGAGCACCGCGACGCCGTGGCACGGGAACGCGCCGCGCGGGAGGCCGAGCTCCAGGAGGTACGTGGCGCGGCCAAGCGCCTCGGCGCCGAGTTGGAGCGGCTGACCAGCCAGGTGCACCGGGACGAGGTGGCCCGCGCCGAGCAGCGGCTGCGCATCGAGCAGCTGGAGGCCAAGGCGGCCGAGGACTTCGGCCTCGACGTGGAGACACTGATCGCCGAGTACGGCCCGAACCAGCCCGTCCCGCCCACCCAGGCGGACGTGGCGGCCGCGGAACGCGACGGCCTGCCGGTGCCCGAGCCGGTCCGGTACGAGCGGCCGGTGCAGGAGAAGCGGGCCGCCAAGGCGGAACGGGAACTGGCCCTGCTCGGCAAGGTCAACCCGCTCGCTCTGGAGGAGTTCGCCGCGCTGGAGGAACGCTACAAGTTCCTCTCCGAGCAGCTCGAGGACCTCAAGGCCACCCGCAAGGACCTGTTGACCGTCGTCAAGGACGTCGACGACCGGATCCTGGAGGTGTTCGCCAGCGCGTTCGAGGACACCGCGCGGGAGTTCGAGCAGGTCTTCACCGTGCTCTTCCCCGGCGGCGAGGGACGACTGGTGCTCACCGACCCGGAGGACCTGCTCACCACCGGCGTGGAGGTGGAGGCCCGGCCGCCGGGCAAGAAGATCAAGCGACTGTCGCTGCTCTCCGGCGGCGAGCGGTCGCTGACCGCCGTGGCGATGCTGGTGGCGATCTTCCGCGCGAGGCCCAGCCCGTTCTACATCATGGACGAGGTGGAGGCGGCCCTCGACGACGTCAACCTGGGTCGCCTGATCACGCTGCTGGCCCAGCTGCGGGAGAAGAGCCAGCTGATCGTCATCACGCACCAGAAGCGGACGATGGAGATCGCCGACGCGCTCTACGGCGTGACCATGCGCAGTGGCGTCACCCAGGTGATCAGCCAACGGCTCAACCGGGCCGACGACGACGAGCGGCCTGGCCGCGGCGAGGAGAACGGGTAGTGGTTCGGGAACGCGCGACGGCGCTCCTGGTGGACTTCGACGGCGTACTGCGGCGGTGGGACCCGGCGGTGGCCGCCGGCGTGGAGCGGCAGTACGGGCTCGCCGAGGGGGTGCTCGGCGAGATTGCCATGTCGTGGGACCACCTCCGGCCGGTGCTCACCGGACAGGTGAGCCACGCCGAGTGGATGGCCAGCGTGGCGGACGCGCTGACCCCGTCGGCGGGCAGCCCGGAGCGGGCCCGCGCCGCGGTGGAGGAGTGGCAGCGCTACCGGGGCCAGGTCGACCAGGACGTGCTCGCGTTCATCCGGGAGGTCCGGGCGGCCGGCGTCCGGGTGGGGCTGGGCACCAACGCGACCGACCTGCTCGACGCCGACCTGGCCGCGCTCGACCTGACCGACGAGCTGGACGTGATCGTCAACTCGTCCGTGGTCGGCGTGCACAAGCCGGCCAAGGAGTACTTCCAGGCGGCCTGCGAGGCGCTGGAGACCCCGCCGGCGCGGGTGCTCTTCACCGACGACGAGGACCGGGCGGTCCGCGGCGCGCGCGCCGCGGGGCTCTCCGCGCATCGGTGGAGCGGGCACGGCGACCTGCGGTACCTGCGAGCGGCGCTGGCGTACTGAGCCTGATCGACATCGGGTCGCCGATGTGGCGGCATCGCGACACACTGATGCCCGCACATCGGCGACGTGAAGTGGATCAGTCGCCGGTGACGCCGTCGATGCGTTCCCGGATCAGGTCGGCGTGGCCGTTGTGCCGGGCGTACTCCTCGATCATGTGGACGTAGACCCAGCGGACGTTGAACTGGTTGCTGCTGCCGTCGCGGCGCCGGAGCTCGAAGGTCTGGTCCAGCGACAGGCCGGCGGCGGCGGCCCGGGCCGCCTCGACCTCGGCGGCGAAGGTGGCGAAGTCGGCCTCCGCGTCGGCGTCGGCGGCACCGTTGAAGTCGCCGTCCGGGTCCTCGTCGGTGCCGTAGAGGCCGCCGACGTCCTCGCCGGCGGCGCGGACCCGGAACCACCAGCGCTCCACCTCGGCCATGTGCCGGACCAGCCCGAGCAGGGTCAGCCCGGACGGCTCGACGCTCGGCGTCTTCAACTGCTCAGCCGTCAGCCCCGCGCACTTCATCAGCAGGGTCTGCCGGTGGTAGTCCAGCCAGCCCTCCAGCATCGTGCGCTCGTCGGCGACGTACGGTTCGGTGGTCCGGGTGATTTCCGGTGCTCTCCAGGTCATCGGCACATCGTGGTCGCTGGGTACGACAGCCGCGAGCGATTATCAGGGCACCACGACGACCGGCCAGCGGCCGGTGCGGACCAGGCGGGTGGCGACCGACCCGAGCAGGCGGTGGCCCGCCTGCTCGGACGATCCGACCACCACCAGGTCCGCCCGGGTCTCGTCCGCCGCCCGGCACAGTTCGGAGTACGCGTCACCCCGCCGGCACAGGAAGGTGATCGGCACCCCGAACTCCTCGGCCCCGCGCCGGCACTCCCGGCGCAGTTCGTCGGCGAGCTCGTCGTGGGTCCGCTGGACCGCCCCGGCGTCCATGCCGGGCACCAGTGAGGCGAAGCCGACCGGCGAGCTGACGAAGACCACGACCAGGGCGGAGCCCTGCCGGCGGGCCAGTCCACCCGCGTACCAGGCGGCCCGCTCGGAGGTGCGGGTGCCGTCGACGCCGACCAGCACCACCCGGGGCCCGTCGGTGCCGCGCTCGAACGGCAGCGGACGGGCCCGGGGGCCGTACTCCTCCCGGTCGAGCGGCGGCTGGACGCTCACGCCTGCCTCCTCAGTCGCGAATGCCGGTCCGGACCACGGCGGCGCCCCCGCCGGCGGCCACCGTCGACTCCCGCTCGACCTCGTCGGTGAGCGGGTCGCCGGTGTGCCGGCGCAGCGGCACCTCCTTGATGAAGATGACGGCGATCAGCGCGATCAGCCCGAACGGCGCGGCGGCCAGGAAGATGTCGCCGGCGCCGTGCCCGTACGCGGACTCCACGACCGCCCGGATCGGGGCGGGCAGGGTGTGCACGTCGGGCAGGGTCCCACCGTTGCCGGAGCCGGACGCCTTGATGCCGAGCCCGGCCAGCCCCTCGGCGACGTAGTCCTTGACCTTGTGGCCGAGTACGGCGCCGAGCGCGCTGACGCCGATCGCGCCGCCGAGGCTGCGGAAGAAGGCGACCACGGAGCTGGCCGCGCCGAGCTCGTGCGCGCCGACGGTGTTCTGCACGGCGAGTACCAGGTTCTGCATGGTCATTCCGAGCCCGATGCCGATCAGCGCCATGTACGTGCTGAGCAGCCGGTAGTCGGTGTCGGCGCGCAGCGTCCCCATGAGCGCGAAGCCGATGGTGAGCAGGGCCGAGCCGGCCACCAGGTACCGCTTCCACCGGCCGGTGGTGGTGATGATCCGGCCGGTGACCGTGGAGGAGACCAGCAGGCCGAGGATCATCGGCAGGGTCATCAGGCCGGACATGGTCGGGCTCTCGCCGCGGCTGATCTGGAAGTACATGCCGAGGAAGACCGAGGCGCCGAACATGCCGACGCCGACCGCGATGCTGGCGACCACGGCGAGGGTGATGGTGCGGTTGCGGAACAGCCGCGGCGGGATCATCGGCTCGGCGGCCCGGTTCTCGACCCGGATGGCGATCGCGCCGAGCAGCAGCGCGCCGATCACCATGGCGGCGGTCTGCCAGGAGATCCAGTCGTACTTGTCGCCGGCGAGGGTGACCCAGATCAGCAGCAGCGACACGGCGGCGGTGATCAGGGTGGCGCCCCACCAGTCGATCTCCGCCTTGCGCTTCACCACGGGCAGGTGCAGGGTCTTCTGGAGCACGACCACGGCGGCGATCGCGAACGGCACGCCGACGTAGAAGCACCAGCGCCAGCCGAGCCAGTCGGTGTCGACGATCACACCGCCGAGCAGCGGGCCACCGATGGTGCCGACGGCCATCACCGCGCCGAGGTAGCCGCTGTAGCGGCCCCGCTCGCGCGGCGCGATCATCGTCGCCATGATCACCTGAGCGAGGGCGGTCAGACCGCCGGCGCCGACGCCCTGGATCACCCGGCAGGCGATGAGCTGCCCGGTGGACTGGGAGAGACCGGCCAGCACCGAGCCCAGCACGAAGACGGTCAGGGCCAGCTGGACCAGGATCTTCTTGCTGGTGAGGTCGGCGAGCTTGCCCCAGATCGGGGTGGTCGCGGTGGTGGCGAGCAGCGTCGAGGTGACCACCCAGGTGTACGCGGACTGGCCGCCGTGCAGCTCGGTGATGATCCGTGGCAGCGCGTTCGAGACGACCGTGCCGGAGAGGATTGCGACGAACATGCCCAGCAGCAGGCCGGAGAGTGCCTCCAGGATCTGCCGGTGGGTCATGTTGACGGCGGTCGCCCGAGTGGGCGCTGGCGCCTGGGTCATCGTGGGGTGCCTCCGAATGGAGAAGAAGATGGGATTGCCTCGGGCAACCGTAAGGCTTGGTTGCCTCGAGCAACAACTGAACGTGGCGGAGATCTATTCCGCCCGGGGCCCGGTCAGAAGGTCTCGTTGAAGCGGTGCAGCAGGCGGGCGAAGTCCGCCACGTCCCGCCGCGGCCAGCTCTCCAACGTGCGGCGGATCTGGCCGAGCCGAGCCGCCCGCGCCGCGTCGAACCGGCGGGTGCCCTCCTCGGTCAGGCTGAGCTGGGCGGCCCGCCGGTCGGTCGGATCCGGATCGCGCCGGACCAGACCGAGCGACTCCAGCCCGTGGATCTGCCGGCTCAGCGTGCCCTTGCCGACGCCCAGCTTCGCGGCCAGATCGGTCAGGCGGATCGAGCCGGAGCGGCGCAGCCACAGCAGCAGCCCGTACGTGTTCGGCTCCAGGTTGGGGTGCACCTCGCGGGCGATCTCCCAGGAGAGCGCCCGACCGCGCCGCAGCAACGCGGTCAGCTCGTGCTCCACGTCCCGCAGGGTCTCCGGCAGGTGATCGTCCACGCAGAGAGCCTACGGCTGATCAACGCTTGCCGGTGAGCCGGTGCTGCGCCACCGTGCGGAGGTGACCGTCGCTGGTCGTCCCCTCGATCACCACCTCGGCCGAGCGGCCCCGGTGGGTCAGGGTGGCCACCGCGTTGCCGAAGTACGGCCCGGCCAGCTTCTTCCACCGCACCGACGGCCGGCGTACCCCGGCCGAGCGGGCCAGCGCCCGGGTGGCCGCGGCCGGCCCGGGTGACCAGCCCAGCTTCATCAGCGGGCGCATCCCCGCCGGCACCTGGTTGTGGATGGGGGAGCAGGTGAGCTGGTGCACCGGGGTACGGACGCTCCGGTCGGCGAACTTCGCCCGGGCCACGTACGAGTGGTTCACGTCCCCGGAGAGCACGCTGATCGACGCCGGCGGCGGGTACGCCGGCCCGGCGCCGACCCGGTCGCCCGGCTGCCCCGGCCGGCCGCTGCCGAGCCGGGCGAAGAGCTCGCCGAGTGCGGTGAAGGAGCGGCCGAACGCCGCCCAGTGCTCCAGGTCCCAGGCGCGGCGGATCTGCTCGGAGACCTTCGCCACCCACGGCCGGCGCGAGTCGGCGAGCCGTTCGTTCCACGCCTCCACGTGGTGGATGCCCGGCGGCAGCAGCCAGGGCAGCGAGGTCCCGACGACAAGGTGGTCGTAGACGCCGTGCGCACGGTCGAGGAACCAGGACCACTCGCCCGACGGCAGCATCGCCCGGTTGCCCGGCTCCAGCACCCGGCTGGACCGGTTGTCCAGCACCACCAGACGGGTGCGCCCCAGATCGAGCGCGTAGCTCCACTGGTACTGCACGGCCCGCCACCGCTCGGTGTCGTGGGCGACGTCGGCCTCCTTGTCGACCCGTTCGCCGAACTCGTGCAGCACCCCGGTGGCGTCCTCCGCGGCGGTGACCTTGGCGTAGATCGGGTCGGCGGCGATCTCGTCCGGGGAGAGGTTGCCCAGGTGCTGGTAGACCCAGTACGAGGCGAGGCCGCTGCGGATCCGCTCCGCCCACCACGGCTGCTCGCGCATGTCCGCCCGCCAGGCGGCCGAGGTGTTCCAGTCGTCGATGATCTCGTGGTCGTCGAAGATCATCACGCTGGGCACGGTGGAGAGCAGCCAGCGGATCTCCGGGTCGCGCCACGACTCCAGGTAGAGCTTGGTGTACTCGTCGAAGCTGACCACCTGGTTCTTCGGGGCGCCCCTCGGCCGCCGCCGGCGCCGCCTGAGCAGCCGCCGCACGGTCGGCGAGGTGACGTCGGCGTAGACCTGGTCGCCGAGGAGCACCAGCAGGTCGGGCAGGGCGGCCGGGTCCGGGTCCGCCATCGCCCGCCGGGCGTACGCGTCGAGCGCGTCCGGGGGCAGCCGGCGGGCGGTCGCGTGCTGGGTGGTCTCCCGGCACGAGCCGAAGAGCAGGCTGACCGGCTGATCCCGATCGTCCACCGCCCGGGTTCGGATCACGCTCGGCGGGAAGCCGTTCTCCGGCACCGGCCAGGCGACCTCGCCGTCGACCAGCACCTCGTACGTCGTGGCGCGGTCCGGGGCGAGCCCCTCCACCACCACGATCGCGTAATGGTGGTCGTACGCCGTGAAGGTGGGCGCGGTGCCCGAGGCCCCGTCGGCCGTGCGGACGGCGACCACGGCGGGCGCGCTGGTCTCCACCCACACGGTGGCCCGCGTGCCGACGACCCGTCGCAGCAACGGACCGATGAGCAGGCGGGAACTGGGCACGGGCACCTCCGAGGTGAGAACAGGACACCTTTCCTACCCGGACGGCGGTTTCGGCACGCCTGGCTGCGGCGAGCGTACCCGCAGGTCGCCCGCATGCGGAGGCGGTGATTGGGACGGCGCCGCCGGCATCTGACAGGATTTCGGCATGAAGGAATACCTCCTCGTCGTACTCGCCCTGCTCGGCGTGCTGATCCTCGGCGGCCTCAGCCTGGTGGTGCCGCGGCTGCGCCGGCGTCCCCAACCGCCGCTGCCGGAGACGGAGGTCGAGACACGGGCCGAGGAGGACCTGGCCGGCCCGCCCGTCGAAGCGGCGGAGGCCGAGCTCTCCACCGGCGTCCTGGTCGAGCCGCCACCGGTGGTCGAGGCGCCGCCCGTGGTCGAGGTGCCGATCGAGGTCCCCGAGCCCACCGCCGGCCGGCTCGTCCGGTTGCGCTCCCGGTTGTCCCGCTCGCAGAACGTCTTCGGTAAGGGCCTGCTCGGCCTGCTCAGCCGCGACCACCTCGATGAGGACACCTGGGAGGAGATCGAGGACAGCCTGATCACCGCCGACGTCGGCATCGAGTCCACCCGCGAGATCGTCGACCGGCTGCGGGAGCGGACCCTCGTGCTCGGCACCCGCACCGTCACCGAGCTCCGGTCCCTGCTCGCCGCCGAACTGGTCAACGCCCTCGACCCGACCCTGGACCGGTCCCTGAAGACCGCCCCCGAGCAGGGCGTGCCCGCGGTCGTGCTGGTCGTCGGCGTCAACGGCGCGGGCAAGACCACCACCTGCGGCAAGATCGCCCGGGTGCTGATCGCCGACGGCCGTACCGTGCTGCTCGGCGCCGCCGACACCTTCCGCGCCGCCGCCGCCGACCAGCTCGAGACCTGGGGCAGCCGGGTCGGCGCGGAGACCGTCCGCGGGCCCGAGGCCGCCGACCCGGCCAGCGTCGCGTTCGACGCCGTCAAGCGCGGCATCGACACCGTCGTCGACACGGTGCTCATCGACACCGCCGGCCGCCTGCAGAACAAGGTCGGCCTGATGGACGAGCTGGGCAAGGTCAAGCGGGTGGTGGAGAAGCACGGCCCGATCGACGAGACCCTGCTGATCCTGGACGCCACCACCGGCCAGAACGGCCTGGAGCAGGCACGGGTCTTCACCGAGGTGGTCAACGTGACCGGCGTGGTGCTGACCAAGCTCGACGGGACCGCCAAGGGCGGCATCGTGATCTCCGTGCAGCGCAAGCTCGGCATCCCGGTCAAGCTGGTCGGCCTCGGCGAGGGCCCGGACGACCTGGCCCCGTTCGAGCCGGCGCAGTTCGTCGACGCGCTGCTCGGGACCGAGCCGCTCGCCCGGGACGCGTAACCTCGAGTGACGACTGACGATCGCGCCTACGGGGGGTGGCGCGACCCCAGCCATCCGTTGCCGCGCCTCGGGAGACCGTACGTGACTTCGCAGGAGATCCCGCTGCACGGCGGGAACGTGAGCACCGTGGTCCGGGTGGGTGACACGGTCCGGCGCAACGCCGGGCCGTGGACCCCCTCGGTCCACGCCCTGCTGCGCCACCTGGAGTACGTCGGCTTCACCGGCGCCCCGCGTGCCCTCGGCATGGACGAGCGCAACCGGGAGGTCCTGTCGTACCTGGAGGGGGAGTGCGGGGAGTACCCGCTGGCCCCGCACTGGGTCACCGACGAGGCGCTGGTGACCGTGGGGACGATGCTGCGGATGTTCCACGACGCCCAGTACGGCTTCACCCCGCCGCCCGGGGCGGTCTGGCGCTCGTTCGGGCCGCCCCCGCCGGACACCGAGGTGATCTGCCACCACGACGCCGCCCCGCACAACGTGATCTGGCGGCCCGACGGCACCCTCGGCCTGATCGATTTCGACCTGGCCTCGCCCGGCGCCCGGATCTACGACGTGGCGTACGCGGCCTGGACCTGGGTGCCGATCTTCTCCGACCGGGACTCGATCACCCTCGGCTGGAAGCACCCGGACCGGCCGCGCCGGTTGCGCCTCTTCGCGGACGCGTACGGGCTGATCCCCCGGGACCGGCACCGGTTGATCCGGACCATCCGCAAGCGGATCGTCGACCACGTCGAGGGCATTCGCCGGATGGCGGCGGCCGGCGAACCGGCGTTCGTCCGGATCGTGCACAAGGGCCACCTGCGGCGCCCGATGCGCGACCTGCGGCTGCTCGACTACGAGCGGCACGCCCTGGAGTACGCGCTGCGCTGAGTTCGGATGCGACGGCAGAGTGGCCGGTTCCTTTCTCGGAACGGCCACTTCGTCCGTTTCTCGGGCTCAAGATCGAGGTTCTTCACACGCCGGAAACAAGCCGTCACGGGTCGGAAATCGAGCGGTGTCGGTGAAGGAAACAGCCGCCGACCAAGCTTCCGCGCAACCGGCTGACGGGCGATGCTGCCAGGTCTCAGTCGGAAGGAGGACTTCCACACCGAGAGGAGGCAGCGTGGAGATCGATACCGGGAACACTGCCTGGCTGCTTGTTTCGACTGCACTCGTGCTGCTCATGACGCCGGGTCTGGCCCTGTTCTACGGCGGCCTGAACCGGTCCAAGGGCGCACTCAACATGATGATGATGAGCTTCTCGTCCATCGGGCTCGTCAGCGTTCTGTGGCTTTTCTACGGCTTCACCGTCGCCTTCGGCGAGGGCGGCAAGTTCTGGGGCGACCTGGGCCAGTACCTCGGCACCAAGACCTTCGTCGGCGAGAGCGACCTCTGGGGCGAGACCGGTATCCCGCTCTACGTCTTCATCGCCTTCCAGATGATGTTCGCCGTGATCACCGTCGCGCTGATCAGCGGCGCGCTCTCCGACCGGACCAAGTTCGCCGGCTGGCTGGTCTTCGCCTTCGGCTGGGCGACCCTGGTCTACTTCCCGGTCGCGCACATGGTCTGGGGCGGCGGCCTGATCGGCGCCGACATCGGTGCGCTGGACTTCGCCGGCGGCACCGCGGTGCACATCAACGCGGGCGCCGCGGCACTCGCCCTGGTGCTGGTGCTCGGTAAGCGGGTCGGCTGGCCCCGGGAGAGCACCAAGCCGCACAACGTTCCGATGGTCGCGCTCGGCGCCGGCCTGCTCTGGTTCGGGTGGTTCGGCTTCAACGCCGGCTCCGAGCTGACGGCCGACGGGGTCACCGCGCTGGCCTTCATGAACACCCAGGTGGCTACCGCGGCGGCGCTGCTTGGCTGGCTGGTGGTGGAGTGGGTGCGCGACGGGAAGCCGACCCTGGTCGGTGCCTCGTCGGGCGCCGTGGCCGGCCTGGTGGCGATCACCCCGGCGTGCGCGTTCATCACGCCCGCCGCTTCGGTGCTGCTGGGGCTCGTCGCCGGGGCGGCCTGCGCGCTGGCGGTCGGTCTGAAGTACCGGCTCGGGTACGACGACTCGCTGGACGTGGTCGGCGTGCACTTCGTCGGCGGGTGGATCGGCTGCCTCTGGATCGGCCTCTTCGGCACCGCCTCGGTCAGCTCGCTGGTGAGCACCGACGGGCTGCTGGTCGGCGGTGACGCCACCCTCCTGGGCAAGCAGGCGCTGGGCGCCCTGATCGTCACGCTCTACTCCTTCGTGATCGCCTACGCTCTCGGCTTCGCGATCGACAAGACCATCGGGTTCCGGGTGTCCGCCGAGGCCGAGGTCGAGGGCATCGATGTCGCCGAGCACGCGGAGAGCGCGTACGACCTGTCGCCCACCACGGGCGGCAGCGCGGGTGGCGCGTTCGCGATGGCCGGGATCGGCGCGACCAGGCCGGCCCCGGAGCCCACCGACCCGGCGGCGGAGCCCGCCGAGCCGGTCAGCGAGAAGGTCGCCGGTTAACGTTCCTGGGATGGAGGGGTTGGACATGAAGCTGGTGACCGCGGTCATCAAGCCGTACCAGCTGGACGCGGTGAAGGAGGCCCTGCACGCCCTCGGCGTGGCCGGCCTGACCGTCAGCGAGGTCCAGGGGTACGGCCGGCAGAAGGGGCACACCGAGGTCTACCGGGGTGCCGAGTACACGGTCGAGTTCCTGCCGAAGATCCGGGTGGAGGTGCTCACCGACGAGATGGACGTCGACAAGATCGTCGATGCCATCGTGAGTGCCGCCCGGACGGGCAAGATCGGCGACGGCAAGGTCTGGGTCACCGGCGTCGAGGAGGTCGTCCGGGTCCGGACCGGCGAACGCGGCCTCGACGCGCTGTAGGAGGCCAGGCCAGATGACCCCGTTGATCAGGAGCGACGCGTCGGACCCATCGGTCCCCGCCGACGCCGACCTCCTGGTCAACGGGGTCGTCGGCGTGCGGGCGGGCATCGGCGAGGCGGCCCGGGTCCGCCGCGCGGACGCCATCGACGCCTGGCTCACCCGGCTGCTCCCGGCGCGGGACGGCATCGCCCTGATTGCCGTCGGCGGCCTCGGACGGCGGCAGTGCGCCCCGTACGGCGACCTGGACCTCGTCCTGCTGCACGCTGGGGTGCCCGGCACGGACGAACTGGCCGCGTCGCTCTGGTACCCGATCTGGGACGCCGGACTGCGGCTCGACCACTCGGTGCGTACCGTCGCCGAGGCGCTCTCGGTGGCGCAGGACGACGTCAAGGTCGCCCTCGGCCTGCTCGACGCGCGCGTCGTCGCCGGTGACCGGGCGCTCGCCGACTCGCTGATCCGCACCGCGACCGACCACTGGCGGCGTACCGCCGTGCGCCAGTTGAGCGGGCTCAAGGAGATCACCGCCGCCCGCTGGCAGACCCACGGCGAGCTGGCCTTCCTGCTGGAGGGGGACCTGAAGGAGGCCGCCGGCGGGCTGCGCGATGTCGGCATCCTGCGGGCCATCGCCACCGCCGGCATCACCGACGCGCTGCGCCCCGCGGTCCGCGCCGCCCACCTGCGCCTGCTCGACACCCGCGACGCCCTGCACCAGCAGGTCGGCCGCCGGGTCGACCGGCTCGTCGCCCAGGAACGCGACGGAGTCGCCGCACTGCTCGGGCTGGACGAGGGTGACGCCCTGCTGCGCCGGGTCGGCGGGGACGCCCGCACCGTCAGCCACGCCCTCGACGACGCCTGGCGGGCCGCCGACCGGCTCCGCTC
>JBARAE010000978.1:0-3008 GCA_049791715.1 Micromonospora sp. | reverse complement strand
CGCCCACACACCCCGCCGTCACCGTCGAATCAGTACCAGCCGCTGCTCTCCGAGTGCTGCCAGGCACCGCACGGGTCGTCGTACCGGCCCTCGATGTAGCCGAGGCCCCACTTGATCTGGGTGGCCGGGTTGGTCTTCCAGTCGTCGGCGACCGTCGCCATCTTGCTGCCGGGCAGTGCCTGCGGAATCCCGTACGCGCCGGAGGACTCGTTGTAGGCCTTGTGGTTCCAGCCGCTTTCCCTGGTCCAGAGCTTGTCCAGGCACGGGAACTGGTCGATGCCGAAACCCTCCTGGAGCATCAGCGCGCAGCCGATCTGCCGGTTGCCGCTGTACTCCTCGCAGGAGGTCGGGATCGGGCCGTCGTACGGCTTGGCAGCCTCCTTGGCCGCCGCCTCCGCCGCTGCCCGCTCCTTCTTCCGGGACGCCGCCGCGGCCTCGGCCTCGCTGGCCCGCTCAGCGGCCTCCTTCGCCGCCGCTGCGGCGCGCAGCTTCGCCTGGTACTCGGCGGCCCGCTGCTGGGCCGAATCCAACCGGTGGTCGGCCTGCCGGTCACGCTGGTACGCGTACTCCGCCTGGTCGACCTGCAGGCCGACCTGCGCGGTCAGGCCCTGTTGCTGGGTCTGTCGGTCTTCGCCCAGATAGAAGCCGCCGGCAACGCCCACGGAGAGCAGTGCGACAGCGGCCGTACGGGCACCGTACCGGCTCCACAGCCGACTCACGAAGTGGTCCCTTCGTCGGGGGCAAGGACACGACGCGACGCGTGGCCGTCCACGGCCCGGTCGGCGTCGTGAGCGCCCCGACCCCGCGGTCGCAGCCGACGAACCGGTGCTCGCCGATCTTGGTCACCCTGTGACAAACGATCAGCAACGATCTTTCCGGTACGTGGGCGCTCGTAGGCCACCATTGCGCACAGTGAGACTCATGGGAAATGCAGGAGGCAAACTGTGATCTGGACCACAAGACGAATGCGGACGGAGTGGGGCACAACCGGCGTCAGAGCGGTATGTCCTCCAACAGATCAGTGACCATCGCGGCGATCGGCGAGCGCTCCGAACGGCTGAGGGTGACGTGCGCGAAGAGCGGATGACCCTTCAGCGTCTCGATGACCGCCGTCACCCCGTCGTGCCGCCCGACCCGCAGGTTGTCCCGCTGGGCGACGTCGTGGGTGAGCACCACCCGCGACCCCTGACCGATCCGGGAGAGCACGGTCAGCAGCACTCCCCTCTCCAGCGACTGCGCCTCGTCGACGATGACGAAGGCGTCGTGCAGGCTCCGCCCGCGAATGTGGGTCAGCGGCAGCACCTCGAGGATCCCGCGGGAGGTGACCTCTTCCAGCACGTTCTCGTGCACCACGGCCCCGAGGGTGTCGAAGACGGCCTGGGCCCAGGGCGACATCTTCTCCGACTCCGAACCGGGCAGGTAGCCGAGCTCCTGGCCGCCGACGGCGTACAGCGGCCGGAAGACGATCACCTTCTTGTGCCGGCGGCGTTCCATCACCGCCTCCAGCCCGGCGCAGAGGGCCAGGGCGGACTTGCCGGTCCCCGCCCGACCGCCCATCGAGACGATCCCGATCGACTCGTCCAGCAGCAGGTCGAGCGCGACCCGCTGCTCGGCCGAGCGACCGTGCACGCCGAACGCCTCCCGGTCGCCACGGACCAGCCGGACCGTCTTGTCGGGCAGCACCCGGCCCAGCGCCGAGCCGCGGGCGGAGTGCAGCACCAGCCCGGTGTGACAGGGCAGGCCGGCGGCGGCGTCGAGGTCCAGCGTCTCGCCCGCGTACAGGCGGGCGATCTCCTCCTCACCCAGCTCCAGCTCCGTCATGCCGGTCCAGGTGGGATCGCTGGCCTGGCCGTGCCGGTACTCGTCCGCCCGCAGGCCGACCGAGGCCGCCTTCACCCGCAGCGGCATGTCCTTGCTGACCAGCGTGACCTCGCGCCCCTCGGCGGCGAGGTTGAGCGCCACGGAGAGGATCCGGGCGTCGTTCGACTCGGTCCGGAAGCCGGGCGGCAGCACCCCGTCGTCGGTGTGGTTGAGCTCCACGCGGAGTGTCCCGCCCTGGTCGTTGGCGGGCACCGGCCGGTCCAGCCGGCCGTGCTTCACCCGCAGCTCGTCGAGCATGCGCAGCGACTGCCGGGCGAACCAGCCCAGTTCCGGGTGGTGGCGCTTGCCTTCCAGTTCGGAGATGACCACGAGGGGCAGGACCACCTCGTGCTCGGCGAAGCGGTGGAACGCCGCGGGATCGGAGAGGAGGACCGAGGTGTCCAGGACGAAGGCCTGGCCTGCTGGTCGGGGCTCCTCGGTGCCGGCGGACGCGGCCGCGGCCGTACGGCGGCTCCGGGTGGTCCGGCGGGTCGTGGCAGTCGCGGCCGGGGTCTGGTCGGCACCGGCGGCGGTACGGCGAGTCGTCACAGGCCTGCTCCGCGGATGGGCACCCGGCCACCCGTGTTCCGCCTCGTCCGGTGCCCGGTGGACACGGGGTCGGATGCGGGCCCCGTGCGCGAGGTCGCAGATCCGGGCTGGCCGGCTGGCCCGGGAAAGCCCCGTGCCATGCCTAGACGCTAACGGCACGAGGGCCGGTCGGCTAGTGGTGATCACGGATGCCCGCGACCGCGAGGTGTACGGGCACGGCGGAACCGGCCGGGATGCATGCCCCCTGCGCACATCCCGGCCGGTGGAGCCGGCGTCACCGGTCTGACGCGGCCCCGACGGTGCGTGCCCGCCGCGGACGACGCACCGTGTCCATCACGGACGTCAGCCCTGCCGCCGGACCAACGTCCCGGTCGGGTGCCGTCCACTGACCGTGCCGACCGGCGCCGCGAACGAGGCTCCGGTGTACGTGGTGCCCTGCCGGGTGGCAACGGCGCCGAGCTGGGCCGTCGCGGTGCCACGGGAGGACGGCCCGGCGTTGGGCCGGGTGACCGGGACGGTGGGCGGCGCCACCGTGCCACCGAGCGGAACCGCAGCCGGAGCGACGGCGCCGGACGCCCGTCCGGGCGCGGACGGGGCGG
>JBARAE010000977.1:0-1899 GCA_049791715.1 Micromonospora sp. | reverse complement strand
CCGGTACTCGGAGTCTTTGAGCCATAGCCCCAGCTTGAGCTGCTCAGCCTGTGAGCTCCACCTGGTCCTCATCGTCCACGCGCGGGGCAGCTCGCGACAGGTCCGACCCCTCGTTTGTAAGCTCTGTGCGTCGCGTCCACACACGTCCGGCGACGGTTGCAAGCTCGGAGCTTCGTCCGTGCCAGCGCTCGTCAGTGCGCCGCCGTCCGGCGGCGTTGCTGTCAGCGTTGCTGTCGGCAGCCGTTCCGCCGGCGACCGAGGCCGACTGCCGTTTAGGGGGATGCGGTCTCAAGCTGTCGGCTACTGCCACTTGTGGCGGCCCGGTCAACGAGCAGGTGCCTGGCGCTACCTAAGTACCGCGCCTCTGGTGACTCTGTCCGTGCCGGACAATACTCGGCGCATGACCAGCGCAGCTGATAGCGAGCAGCACGGCGATGCCGCCATCGCACGGTCTTCCTTCACCGGCAGGCGGGGCCACTGGGCATGGCCGTGGGTCCTGCTGATCCTGGCCCTGCCGGGCACCGGGCGATCCCTGTGGGTAGTCTTCATGAACGCGTCATTCGGCGCGCCACTCTCGCACACGGAACGCGGCAACGCGGGCGCCGCTGCTTTGTCGGGAGCGTCGCTGTGGCTGGCAACGGCTCTTGTCACGGTGGCCGTGTTGCATCGCGTCGTGGTGCCCGTGCTGTGTGGCCTCGCGGTCGCCTGCTTCGCGGCGCTGGCCTATCCGACCATGCAGCGACCTGCTCTGCTAGGCGCGGCGGATTGGGCGGGATGGCTCTCGGCATGGGCACCACCGACGAGTTGGGTAGTAGCCGTCTGGGGCGCCTCCAAGCTTGTGCTGTGGACGTATGGCCACCGACGGACAGCACTAAGCGAGAGCAGCCGCCACGCGGAGCACTGAGAGAGGTAACGACTGCGGCCCCTACCTCGTGGGCTCACGTCATTGATGGCTGGTTGCTGACGTTTCACGCTGTCTTGTGCACCGTGTGCGCCCCAAGCCCGAGGGGCCGCCGCCCGCCATCCTGGGCTGTACTCGTTTCGACCGGCGGAATCGCGGGTGAGCGGCGTCAGAGCTGGCCCGCAAACTCCGTAACCTTGCGGGCGAGTGGACCACCGGCCCGTACCCAGCTGAAGTGGCTGAGTGGAGCTCCCGCCTCGGTCGTCGCGTAATGCATCCGCTCGACCGGCGCCATCGCAAGCTTGCCGCACAAGTGGTCGAGGTCCGGCGCGGGTACGTAACGGTCGCGCTCGACGCTGACGGCGAGCACCGGTGTCCGTAACTGGGCGAGGGCGGTCTCCGGATCGGCGCCGTTCAGCGCTGGATACCGGCCGCGTCGGGCGGTGTACGACCAATCGCCGATCACCCTGCGCGACTGACGACCGCCGAAGCCCCAACCGGGCCAGACGCCGAGAAGCGCTGCGGTGGCCCCGAGGGCCTGCGTCTGCATCAGCGTGAGGACACCCCGCGCGCGGGGATACGTCCGCCAGTAGGCCAGCCCGGCGGCGACCACGACCATGCCCGCGATGCCGGCCCCGCCGGTCGACGCCAGGTGCAGCAGGCACGCGTGTGCTCCCAACGAGTGGCCGAGCAGCAGCACGGGCCGGCCGTCCAGCCGGGGTTTCAACACTGCCTGAACTGCACCGACATCGGCCGCAAGCTCGGGGTAGCCGTACCGGGAAGCCCGGCTGGGTCGCGGTGAGCTGGTGCCGGTACCGCGCAGGTCCACCACGTGGACGGCCAATCCAGCGTTTCGCAGCTCGACCGCGAACCGCCGGTAGAAGCGTGCCGGCACGCCCATCGCCGGCCAGACCACGACGGCGGGCGCGTCCCGGCTGTCCGGCTCCGGATAGGTCTGCAGCCCGATGCGCTCCGCGCCGCGGTCGACGAACTCCTGC
>JBARAE010000976.1:0-2448 GCA_049791715.1 Micromonospora sp. | reverse complement strand
GGCCCGGGCAGCGGCCTCCCGCAGCGCCGCCTCCGCCGCCTCCACCTCGCCGAGCAGGCCACCGCCGGGACCGTCCTCCGGCGGGGAGAAGTCGTTGCCATACATGCGATCAGTGTTACAGCTTCCGACCTAAGACACCAGGGGTGTGTAACAGGATTCCGGTCGCACCTTCCGTCACCGGCTGACCGCTTCCCGTGCACGGCCCTGAGCTGCCCAAACCTGTGACTTGAGACACCAGCGAGACGTGAATCCTCGCAAGCGCGGCATAGCGGCCGATTGTCCCGGCTTCATGGCGAGTTGACAGGCGTCGGGCTCTGGCGTCCGGCCTGTCCGGACGTAGACTTCCCCCCGCACACCGATCGGCTGCGGACGATCGCCACCGGTACGAAGGCCAATCCCCCGGCCTTGGCGGTCAGGCCGAAACCATTCGGAAAAGCCGGTCCCCCCGGCCAGACATCTGGAGCTCACCCACTCATGCGATCTCGCGTGACCATGGTGCTCGCCATCGTGGCGGTCCTTCTCGGTGGCGTCATGCTGGTCCCCGCCGCGTACGCCCGACTGTCCGGCGGCGACAGCCTCGGCAGCATCGGCGACCTCGGAGGTCTCGGCGGCGGGCAGAACGTCCCGGCGCCCGCGCCGACCACACCGCCCCCGCCGACCCTGGCCGACGCCCCGGTCTCGGTGAACTTCAAGGGCGAGTTCTTCTCCTGGGCCCTGATGGACCGGGAGACCGGAAAGATCAGCGGCGCCAAGAACATGGCCTCGACCAACTCGACCGAATCGATGCTCAAGGCCTGGATCGTCTCGGACTACCTGCGCCAGTTGGACGGCAAGGAACCGACCGCCGCGTTGAAGAAGGCGGCGAGCGTGGCGATCCGGGACAGCAACGACGACGGGGCGAACGCGGTCTACAAGGCGGCCGGCGGCTCGTACAAGGCCCAGCCGGGCGGCAAGCCCGACCCGGTGATCCAGCGGGCCATCAAGATCTGCGGCCTCACCGACACCCGGCGCGGCAACGTCCCCGGCTACGAGGGCTGGTGGAGCTTCACCCGGATGTCGCCCCGTGACGCGGTGCGGCTGGGCGACTGCATCGCCGACGGCAAGGCCGCCGGACCGAAGTGGACCAAGTGGGTCCTCAGCGAGATGAGCAAGGTCCGCGGCAGCGTCGGCGACCAGCAGCAGCGCTCGGGCGGTGGCAAGTGGGGGATCGTCGACGGCCTGCCGGACGAGATCACGGCGCAGGGCCCGGTCAGCATCAAGAACGGCTGGACCCAGCTCGCCTACGACGGCAACTGGCACGTCAACTGCCTCGCCGTGACTGACAAGTGGACCCTGGCGGTGATGATGCGCTACCCCGCCGGCACGAGCCTCTCGTACGGCGCGAAGGTCTGTGCCAGTGTGGCCACACAGCTGGTGACCCCGCAGCCCGGCGCCGCGCTGAAGGTGCCGCAGCAGCCGATCGGGAAGCTCTGATGGCCGGCAGTCGACGCCGCCCGGGCAGCCGGACGGGGCCGCTGACCGCCGCCGCCGTCATCGCGATCCTGGTCGGGCTGGTGCTCGTCGGGCTGCGGCTGGTCCCCGGTTCGCCACTGCGCCCGACCGCCGGCTCCCAGCTCGGCTCGTCGAGCGGCCGGTCCACCGGTACGCCCACCGACCGCAGCACCCGGTCCGAGCCGACGCCGTCGCCCTCGCCGTCCCTCGAACCGCTGCCGTTCCAGGCCCAGGAGCTCAACCTCACCATCAAGGGCTGGTACGCCTGGAGCGTGCTGGACAAGCGGACCGGCGAGATCATCGGTTCGAAGAACATGGCCCAGACCAGCACCACGGCCTCGATGATCAAGTCCTGGGTGGTGGCCGACTACCTTCGCCGCTCGGCGGAGGCGGGCCGAACACCGAGCGACGCCAAGCTCGCCGACGCCACGCTGATCATCCGCGACAGCGACAACACCCGCGCCGAGCAGTTCTACAACAGCGTCGGGCGGGTGGCGTCGATCAAGCGGCTCATCTCGATGTGCAAACTGACCGACAGCAAGCCCGCCGCGGACGGCGGCTGGAGCCGGACGGCGCTCTCGCCGCGGGACACCGCCCGGCTGGGCCTCTGCATCGACGACGGTCGTGCCGCCGGTCCCAAGTGGACGAAGTGGCTGCTCAACGAGATGCGGCTGGTGCGGGGTGTGGGTGACTTCGGGATCCGCAAGGCGTTCCCGGCCGCCGAGCAGAAGACCATCGCCATCAAGAACGGCTGGATCGACCGGCAGCGCGAGCAGGAGATGCACGTCAACTGCCTGGCCATCGGCGACACCTGGACGATGGGCGTGATGGTCCGCTACCCGATCACCATGGGATACGACTACGGCATGAAGAACTGCCAGAAGATCACCGAGGCGCTGCTCCGGCCGGCGACCTGATCCACGTACGACACATGTGGCGGTGTCCCGGGACCGGGAC